>CAZEAD010000047.1:0-6828 GCA_964510115.1 uncultured Mycoplasma sp. | reverse complement strand
ATTGTTGGTAATTTGGATCACAGTTTTTAATATTAATTATTTTCTTGTTCTTTTGATTTCTTTAATTGGCTCTATATATTGATGCTTAGTAAAATTTTCAATATTTTGTTTAATGTCATCTAGACAGTTTTGATAACTTTTTGAAAGACTTAGAAAAAGTTCTTGTCTTAGAAGATACTCCTCTATTTTTTCTTTGCCTTCTAATTGAAGTACTTTAGTGTAAATTTTGTGCTTTTGGGAAATTAAATTTATTATTAATACTTTGCAATTATTAAAAAATTCTGTTTGACTTGCTATAAATTTACTAGTATTAAGGATAAAGTCTTGTGTGTCTAATACACTTTTTTCTGATTGAAAACTATTAAAGGCATCTAATTCAAGAGAGCTTGCTGTTATTTTACTTTTATCTAAGAAAAAAGTTGAACATTTTATAATAGTAGGTTCTTGGGTATTTTGAATTTCGGAATTGATAAGCCAAATGGTATTGACTATAAGACTATTAATTTCCATTGTACTATCTTCTAATATAATGTCTGTTTTAGTTTGAGTTATATTTTGAGTGTTATTTAAAGAATTGATATGTCCTTGGCAATTAGTGAAGTTTAAAGTTTTATTATTGGAAATAAGATCTTTTAATTGTAAATTGCTGTTTTCAAAATTTATATTTTGTCCAATATTTTGTAAATTAAGAGTATTAGCATTTATATTTGCGTTTTCAAAGTCTATTGTCCATTCCGACCTTAGTCTTATACTATCAGTATTTTTTATAGATATTTGTGGTAGTTTTATCTGTTGTGGCAACTCTAAAAAAAGATCTTTAGAATTTTCTATTTCTAGTTTTTCTATAGTATTTTCTTCTTTATAATTGATATTTATTTGCTCTCCACCTGAGACTTTTAGTTTTCTTGCTTTAACATTATAAATAGTTATATTAGTGTCATCCGGCAATTCTAAAGTTAGGTCTTTTTCAGTGTTAAAGCCTTCAAGTATTACTTTATAAGTAATACGTTTATCTAAAGGCTTTGGTAAAATGACTTTTTTTGTTTTAGTTAACATGTCTTCTAATTTTTTATTGTCTATTTTAAGAACAAAATTATTGGTAAATAGTTTACTTGCTTTTCCATATGCTTGTAACTGAGAAAGCAAGTTTTCCTCAGATTCTATAGTAGGATTCTTTTTTATAAATTTCATTATATCTCCTTAATTTTATATATGTTTGTTTATATACTTTAATATTTAGTTTGCTTTAACAACTTTTTTTAATAAGATTCTAGGTTTTAACATTTTAAAATCTTCTTCTAATAAGACATTACAAAATTCACTTAATTTTATTATATTTTGTTTTTTTATTTTAGAAATATTTATATAATATTTGTTTGTCATATCTGATATATAAATATCATTGTATTTTTTTATTAAAAAATAGTCATCAAATTCTAGGTACATATTGACATCTTGGTAAACTGAAATTTTTAGATCTATCAGTTCTTTAAATAATTCTAGATCATCTTCTTTGATAATTTTAATTATCAATCCATAATTGGAATTGTGATAAACTTTGACGTTATAAAAGCCTGAGATGTTATAGTTTTTCTTTTTAAGTTTTATCATTAAATCTTTTAAATAAGATTCAATTTCATGTTTATCTAAAATATTAAAGTCTATCGAAGATATTGGCACTGTTATATTAATATCTTCTTCTAAAATTGTCAGTTTCAAAAAAATCACCTAATTTATTGTATGTTAAAAAGCCTAGTTGGTTTCCACATAAACTAGGCTTTCTAATTCTTTTAAAACTTTGTCCTTACCTTCACGAGTTAAATTCGATATTGGAATAAAATTATCTGTCTCTTCCAAGGTCAAGGTTTGCTTTATAATTTTTTCTTGCTTAGCTATTTTGTTTTTAGATATTTTATCAGCTTTGGTTGCAACAATTGTTACGGGCAAGTTATAATATTTTAAGAATTTATACATTAGAATATCGTCTTCACTTGGGCGATGGCGAAAATCTACGAGCATATAAACTCTTTTTAATTGTTCTCTTTTTTCTAAGTAGTCTTCAATCATAAGTCCAAACTTTTTTTGTTCTTTTTTACTAGTTGAAGCATATCCATATCCTGGGACATCAACAAGATAAAAGGCATTATTTATTAAATAAAAATTTAAGTTTTTAGTTTTTCCTGGTGTAGCTGAAATTCTAGCTAGTTTTTTTCTATTAGTAATTGCATTGATGAAGCTTGATTTTCCTACATTACTTCGTCCTACTAAAAGAAATTCTGGAAGAACTTCTAATGGGTATTGGCTTCTTCTTACAGCGCTTACTATTAGTTCAGCACTAGTTATTTTCATTTGTTTCACCACTTTCAATATATTCTTTACATACTTGATCTAAATCTTTTACAAGGCTATCTACTTCTTCGAAGGTTTTAACTCTGGCACCTGAGGCTAATTTATGTCCTCCGCCATTGTATTTTTCCGCTGTTTTATTAATTACTGGCCCTCTTGAACGAATTGATAATCTGATTATGTTATTTTTTTTGTCTTCAATAGCTGTTAGCCAAACAAGTAGTTCATTAATATGATTAAATTCATTTATCAAATCTCCAGAAGATATTGTATCTATTTGATATTCATTTATTACTTTATCTTCTATTTTACAACATCCTACACCATTTTCTGATATTTGCATATTGGCTGTCATGTAGCCTAATAATTTTATTTCAGAGAATGGTCGACTATAAAGATTGGAATAGCATTTTGTTATATCAATATTATAGTCATTAATTAAATCAGATGCTGTTTTAAATGTTTTAGCTGTAGCATTGTTAAATAAGAAACGATTGGTATCGGAAACCATACCAGTAAATAGTATTTCCGCTATTTCTTTATTAATTTGTAAATCAGTTTCTCTAATTAAATCGCAAATCATTTCAGAAGCGCTTGATTTTGTATCGTCGATTAGTTCAATATTGCAGAATTCTTCAATAAAAGGATGATGATCTATTTTGATGGCATAGTCATATTTTTCTAATTCTGGCATGTCTACTCTTTTTTTATCAGGAGTATCTGTTACAATTAAAAGAACTTTATCGGCGCTTGTAAAAACTGGAAGTTTGTCTAGTTTTCCCATATAGGAAAATCTAGCTGTTCCTGTACCAATTGCATATACTTCTTTTCCTTTGAATGTTAGTTCAATTGATTTTTTCAAACCCATTTGACTAGCCATAGCATCAGGATCTATTCTTATATGCCTTGCTATAACTATATTGTCATACTCTTTGATCTTATTATATATTTCTTGGTATTTTTGATTTTTCATAACATCATCTTTCTATATTAAATTATATGTATCTCTAGCAATCATTAACTCTTCATCAGTAGGTATGATATAAACTGGTATTTTAGAATTATCTGTTGTTATTCTTGTTTCTTTACCACGAACATCATTTTTTTCTCTATCAAGTTCTACTCCTAACACTTTCAATCCTTCTAGAACTGCTGCCCTAGTGGTTTTAGAATTTTCTCCTACTCCTGCAGTAAATACTATGGCATCGCATCCTTCAAGTTCTACATAGTATTTTGCGATAAAGTCAATTATTCTTCTTACATACATTTTTTGAGCAAGTTTGCATCTTTCATTACCAGCTTCAAGTTGTTCTTCAATATCTCTAGAATCACTACTTACTCCACTTACTCCTAATAACCCACTTTTTTTATTTAAAGCTGTATCCATTTCTTTAGGACTCATATTAGTTTGTTCCATTATATAAGTTACGATTGTGGCATCAATGTCTCCACATCTTGAACCCATCATTATACCAGCATTTGGTGTTAATCCCATGGAAGTGTTGATACATTTACCATTTAAAACTGCTGAGATACTAGCTCCATTTCCAATATGACAAGTTATTAGTTTAGTATCATTTCTTCCTAATATTTCATTCATGCGCATAGAAACATATTTATGGCTTGTTCCATGGGCTCCATATCTTCTTACTTTATAGTTGGTATACCATTCATATGGTACAGGATATATATAATTTTCTTCTTTCATTGTTTGATGAAATGCTGTATCGAAGACAACAGTATGAACAGCATTTGGCATTACTTCTTTAGCAGCATTTATGGCTATGATTGCTGCAGGGTTATGAAGTGGTGCTAATGGAGATAACTCCGCAATTTTAGAAACAACACTTTCTGTTGCTATTTCTGTTTTGTCAAAGTATGACCCTCCTTGAACGATTCTATGTCCTACTCCTTTTATTTCATCAAACGATGTAATTATATTGTTTTCGATAAGTTCTTTTACTAAGATTTCAAAAGCTGTTTTATGGTTATCTAGTTCTACTTCTTTTTTTATTTTTTCATTATTTAGTTTGATAGTATAAAAACTATTATCAATTCCTATTCTTTCGAAAACTCCTGATATTAATACTTTTTCTTCTGGCATTTCATAAAGTTGAAACTTTAATGAAGAACTACCAGCATTTACTGATAAAATTTTCATATTTGTGACCTCTTTTCTAATAATAATATAATACCATAAATAGTAATTATTAGAAAGAAAAAAATAACAAAGGTATTAATTTCCTTTGTTATTTATGATTTAAAGAGTTCTTTTTCTTTTTCGAGACTCCGCTAAAGTCTGTTCATATTCTGCAACTGTTTCGCACATTTTTTCTAATTCATATTGTGAAACAGCGTCGTTTGGAATAAATCCGGATTTTCCCATCATGTTGTATACTTCTTGAATACTATATATAGTACTAATTGTACAATTACTGTATGGAATTTGTTTTTCTTCTTCGCTTGATTCTTCTACTTTTGGTCCTTTTGTAAGACTTATTACTGCTTCTCTTGTTCCATCTATTGATATTAATCTATAATAGTTAAATTTGTTAGAAATTTCTGATGTTGAAATTGAATTTTCATCTAAATAAAATGGTAAAATATATTTTTGAGAAGTTCTTTGATTTGTTGGTTTGTAGTTACAAATGAAAAGTCTTTTTATTGGATAATCTTTATGTACTTCTTGTAGTTTGTTTATATCATCTTCTAATTTTTCCCTTTTTGCTTCTAATTCTGAAATACTTTGTAATAATTCTTCTTTACTATGATTTGTAGCTATTTCTGCTTCTAAAGTGTCTTTTTCTAATCTTAAAGTTTCTATCTTTTTTATAATTTCTGTTTTACCATAAAGCTCTGACAATTCTTGTTTTTTAGTATCTAATTGATCTTGTACTCCTCGAGATAATAATTGTATTCTAGCCATAGTTAAAAATTCTTGTGCCTCAGCATCTCCTAGTTTTTCCGCTATAGTTTTGTATATATCTTGAGCAATCATGTGTAAGTCATAGTAATATTCTATTTCTTGAGTTTTCTTATCATATTCATCAGGATTTTTTAAAGAAAGTGCAAATAATTGTATTTCTTCTTTTTCCATGTCATATCCCCCTTTTTTGCTTCGTATTATACATCATTTGTAGAGAAATGTCAACTATAATAATTAAAATCACTGATAATCAAGATAACTAAGGGATTTTTTATATAAAAATTTTATTTAACTGGCTTTAAGAAGTCGAGCACCGACGTAAGGACCAACAAACGACGAAGCGCCGATCACACTCCAACACCACAAGCCAGCATTCAAAGTATCAGAATAAAGACCGCCGACAAAAGCTATTCTATCTCCCGCTTCTTGCCAGTAATAATCAGTTATATATGCGCTATTTGTTTCAGACACTTCTATAGGAAAAGCTATCATTGGATTAGATGAATCATAACCTAATTTGGAAATATATCCTCTAGTTAAAGGATTAGTATATCCTATAGCTTTATAACATCCATCATATTTATCTGAAGTATATTGACTTTGATCATAACAAATATAGGCTTGACCATTTCTTATATTTATTCCATCAATAAATTGCCATACATTTCCAAATATGTCCTCTATTCCTCGATAGATCATTGATGTTTGACCTGTTTTATCAACACTTCCTGATTTCATTCCAAGATAGTCACATCCTCCACTTGTAATAGCTGCTGTATTAGAAGCATTAGTATATCCTGGTCCTAATTTTGCTTGACTATCATAATCAGCATACTCTACTAGATATAACATTTGTAAGATGAAATAATGCCAATCCATCTGTCCAAATTCTGTTCCTAAGTTTCTGGCATAAGTTCTAAAATCTGCTATAGTTGTGCTAACAAGTGGTGTAGCACCACTTTTACTATGAACTCCTTCACTAGATCCTGACATTGTATATCTTCCTACTGAGAACTCTTCACTTTTTGTATATCCATCTAACTCAGTTTTTGATATTAAAATATATTCATAATTACTATCTCGATATCTTTTCCAATAGAACTCTGGTATTTTGGTTAGTACTTCTCCATTACTTCCATCAAATTTAAAGTTTGAATCTCCATAGTAAGCTGTGATTTGTTTAGAAGTTGTATTATAATTATAACTTATTATTTCACTCCATGGGGCTATACTATCAAAATCATTTTTAACTGTTGTTGTTCCTACTTGAGCATTGGCTTCTAAGCCAACTGAGTCTTCTATTCTTTCCCAGGAAGATGATGTTGAATTTAATAGTCTTCTTATTCCATATACAGTTATTTCTCTATATTTTATATCACATTTCCCATTTTGAGTAGCATTATTTATTGTTAAAATATTTGTTTTTCTATCATAGGTCGCTTCTCCAGTTGTACATGAAAAGCTTTCCATTTCATAGCCTTCTTTAACATTAAACTTAATAATGTTTTGATGACTATCTATTGTACTTACATCTGTTCCTATATCTTGAGCGAATA
>CAZEAD010000046.1:0-6831 GCA_964510115.1 uncultured Mycoplasma sp. | reverse complement strand
GTTTATACCTATCGAAAACATATTTAGAAACCAAAAAAAGACCAATATATATTGTAAAAGAAACAGAAAAAGATTTAAAATAATAAAACCAAAGTTTACCTAAAAAAACATTAAAAAAACAAGAATCAATAATATAAAAAACGATTCTTGTTTTAATTTTCACTTTAACTTAACAAAAATAACACAAATAACTTTTACAATAATAACGAAAGGAGAAAATGATGACTAGAAATCAAAAAATAATTTTAGCAAGTTCCCAAATTATTATATCCATAATTCTCATCCTAGGTATCATATCCTATTTAAATATTAATAAAGAAAACAATCAAACATCGCAAGCAGAATTATCAGAAATAATTATGGGAAAAAAAATAAATCCCTTTAATCAAGTTAAAACAATTGGACTTTTTCCCTCTATAATTTTGATGCTTTCTAGTTTTATCATGGCTTCTAGCATATCTTATTTAATCATAAGTAAAGGAGGAAATATAAATGTTTTTGATGATAAAAATCAAAAGATAATTTATGTATTGTTATTTATCATAAGTAGCCTTTGGCTTGCACTAGGATATATATTTTTAGCAACTACTATTTATAATACTTAAGTAACTAGCATATTCTTATATTGGTGATTATATGAAAATAGTAGTTTTATCAGGAGGCAACAGTACTGAAAGAGATGTTTCTATCAATACAGGATACTCTGTTGCTAAAGCTTTAAAAAAAAGTAAACATAAAGTCATGTTCTTAGATGTTTTATTTGGGACAGATCAAAAACTGTTTGCTTCTACAGAAAACCTAGAAGAAACAAAAGAGATGATGTTAAAAAACACCAAAAAAGTTTCTAAAACTAAAAATAAATCCTTTTTTGGCAAAAATGTTTTAAACATTTGTAATCAATCTGATATTGTTTTTCTATCTCTCCATGGAAAAAATGGTGAAGATGGCAAGATCCAAGCTACCTTTGAATTATTAGGCATTAAATACACAGGAGCGGATTATCTAAGTAGTATCTTAGCAATGGATAAAAGTTTAACAAAACTAAAACTAAAAGAAAACAACATCTTAACAGCCGATTATTTAGTACTAAATCAACAAAGTAAAATTCCCAAAATAAAAAAATATCCTAAAGTAATAAAAACCACTCATGGAGGTTCCAGCATAGGAGTATATATTGTAAATAATGAACATGAATTAAAAGATAAAGTAAAAAAAGCTTTTAAAATAGACAACCAAGTCTTAATTGAAGATTATGTAAAAGGGCGAGAGTTTTCAGTAGGAATAATAAAAGACAAAGCTTTACCAGTAATAGAAATAGAACCAAAATCTGGTTTCTATGATTATAAAAACAAATATACTAAAGATCTTACAATCGAGACATGTCCAGCAAATATAAGCAAAAACCTAGAAAAAAATTTAAAAAGTTTAACAAAAAAAATAGCTCAAATATTAAATATCAACACCTATGCTAGAATTGATTTTATTGTAACAGACAAAAACGAAACATATTGTTTAGAAGTAAATACATTACCAGGTATGACTGATACAAGTTTGCTTCCAAAAGAAGCTTTAGCTTTAAAAATAAGCTATGAACAATTATGTGAAAAATTAATAGATGTATCTCTAAAATAAACGCATAAAGTCAAACATATTGTTAATAAAAACAATTGAAAAAAAAGAAGAAATATGTTATAATACTGCCATAAAGAGGTGAGAGAAAGTTGTATTATTGGTTAGGAGCCATCATATTCTTTATTATCTTTGAAGCAATCACAGTTAATCTAACAACAATATGGTTTGCTTTAGGAGCCTTATGTGCTCTGATAGTGTCCTTAATAACAGATTCTATACCAATCCAAACAATTACCTTCTTAATAGTAAGCATAATTGCAGTAATAGCAACAAGACCATTTGTTAAAAAATTTTTAACAACTAACATAGAAAAAACTAATTATGACCGAGTACTAGGAATGGAAGGCATTACAACCAAAAAAATAACCAAACTAGATTTTGGAGAAGTAAAAGTTGATGGAAAACTTTGGACTGCAAAAGCAAATCAAAATATAGAGCCCAATACAAAAATAAAAGTATTAAATATTGATGGCGTAAAATTAATCGTCGAAAAAATAAAGGAGGACTAAGATGATATATTTATACATTTTACTTGCAGTAATTGCATTAATACTAATTTCAGGATTAAAAATAATCCCACAATCAAAAGCCTATGTAATAGAAAGACTAGGAGCATATCATAAAACACTACACACAGGATTAAATTATGTAATCCCTATAATAGAAAGAATTTCTAATAGAGTTACACTAAAAGAAATCGTAAAAGATTTCGCGCCACAACCAGTAATTACTAAAGATAACGTAACCATGCAAATTGATACTGTTGTTTATTTCCAAATAACAGATCCAAAATTATATACCTATGGAGTAGAAAATCCTATTAGTGCTATTGAAAACCTAACAGCAACAACACTTCGTAATATCATTGGAGAACTAGAATTAGATGAAACACTTACATCACGTGATATTATTAATACCAAAATGAGAAGCATTCTAGACGAAGCAACAGACCCTTGGGGAATAAAAGTTACCAGAGTAGAAGTAAAAAATATTCTTCCTCCAAGAGATATTCAAGATGCTATGGAAAAACAAATGCGTGCAGAACGTGAAAGACGTGAAAAAATTCTTCAAGCAGAAGGTGAGAAAAAAGCAGCAATCTTAACTGCCGAAGGAGAAAAAGAAAGTATGATTCTTCGCGCCGAAGCTAAAAAAGAATCTCAAATAAAAGAAGCTGAAGGTGAAGCTGCAGCCATAGTTAAAATTCAAGAGGCAAATGCTCAAGGATTAAAACTTTTAAGAGAAGCAAAAGTTGATGCGCCAGTATTACAATTAAAAAGTTTCGAAGCACTAACAAAAATAGCAGATGGAAAATCAACAAAAATTATTATTCCATCAGAATTGCAAAACTTAGCTACAATTGGAACAACCTTAGCAGAAACATTAGAAAAAAGTAAAAAAACTGAAGAAAAATAAGTATAAAAATAAAAAAACAACATAATATAATAATGTCATGAGGATTTATGACATACAAAAGCCTTGAAGGAAGTAATCTTTAAGGCTTTTTAAATATAAAGGAGTACAAAGCCAAAAAACCAAAATAATATCATAAAACATAGTTAAATTCCATATTATTTTGTAGGAGGCTTATATGAAGAAAGAAAATAAGAATAGTATTACACAAAAACTAAAACAAAAAATTACAGATTTCTTTTCTAATATAAAAAGAAAATAAGAGGAGAATCATAGCTAAACAATGTCCAAAAACATTGTTTTTTTGTGCAAAAATAAAAAACAAAAACTAGTCAAAAGCAATAAAATACAATTTCAATTAAAAGCTTTATATCAAATATAATTCATGATATAATAACAATATAATAGCAGGAGGTACAAAATGAATATAACAAAAGAAATCGAAGAAATGTGTAAAGTAAAAACATCAGCTAATCATGGCCCAGCTCCAATACCAGAAGAAGGGAAATGGGTTGAAGCTAAAGAAATAAAAGATATTTCTGGATTAACTCATGGAATAGGGTGGTGTGCTCCTATGCAAGGAGCTTGCAAGTTAACGTTAAATGTTAAAAATGGAATAATTGAAGAAGCATTAGTGGAAATTGTCGGATGTAGTGGAGCAACCCACTCAGCAGCAATGGCCGCAGAAATATTGCCTGGTAAAACTATTTTAGAGGCTCTTAATACTGATCTTGTTTGCGATGCCATAAATAAAGCAATGCGTGAACTATTTTTACAAATAGTTTATGGAAGAAGTCAATCTGCATTTTCAGATGGAGGATTACCGATTGGCTCAGGATTAGAAGATTTAGGGACAGGACTTAGAAGCCAAGTTGGGACAATTTATTCAACTAGAAGCAAAGGACCAAGATATCTAGATTTAGCAGAAGGGTACGTCGTAGAAATAGGTCTAGATGAAAAAGATCAAATTATTGGATACAAATATGTTAATATTGGAAAAATGATGAAATATATAAAAAATAATATTGATCCTCAAGAAGCAATCGAAAAATCAACTGGAATATATGGAAGATTTTCCGAAGCAGTAAAAATAATTGATCCAAGGGAGGAATAATATGGCTTTATTTGAAAATTATGAATCAAGAATAAAAGAAATAAATAAAGTGATGCAAAAATATAATATAAATGATCTAGAAGAAGCTAGAAACATTTGCCTAGAATATGGAATCGATCCTTATAAAATAGTAAGAAATATTCAACCAATTTGTTTTGAAGATGCTTGCTGGGCTTATACTTTAGGAGCAGCAATAGCTATTAAAACCAATTCATTAAAAGCAAGTGATGCCGCTAAAAAAATTGGAGAAGGATTACAAGCTTTCTGCGTTCCAGGTTCAGTATCAGATGCTAGAAAAGTAGGGATAGGACATGGAAATTTAGCCAGTATGTTATTAAGTGAGGAGACAAAATGCTTTGCTTTTTTAGCAGGACATGAATCATTCGCAGCAGCAGAAGGAGCAATTGGTATAGCGGAAAATGCCAACAAAGTAAGAAAAAATCCATTAAAAGTAATTTTAAATGGCTTAGGAAAAGATGCAGCTCAAATTATTTCAAGGATTAATGGCTTTACTTATGTGAAAACAAATTTTAATTATGACACTAATGAAATAAAAATAATTGAGGAAATAAAATATTCAGATACTGAAAAAAGTAAAATAAGATGTTATGGTGCAAATGATGTAAGAGAAGGAGTAGCTATTATGCATTTAGAAAATGTTGATATATCTATCACAGGAAATTCAACTAATCCAGTTAGATTTCAACATCCAGTTGCAGGAATATACAAAAAAGAATGTCAAGATAAAAATAAAAAATATTTTTCAGTTGCCAGTGGAGGAGGAGTAGGAAGGACCCTTCATCCTGATAATGTAGCAGCAGGACCAGCAAGCTATGGCCTAACAGATACTATGGGTAGAATGCATAGCAATGTAGAATTTGCAGGTAGTTCATCCGTACCAGCTCATGTTGAAATGATGGGCTTAATTGGAATGGGAAATAATCCCATGGTAGGAGCAACAGTTGCACTCTCAGTAGCAATAGAAAACCATCAAAATTAAAAAAATAATCATCTCTATGTTGGAAAATAGAATACCAAATCAACATAAAAGTATATTATTATTAAAAAAAATATGTTATAATTACTATCATAGGATAGTATACAAAAAGCAAATAATTATAATAATCCAGCAAAATATTACATGAAACTATTTTTTACTTGAAAAAAAATAAATTTTTGATACAATATTAAGAAATGAAAAAGGTTGATTAGTATGAAAAAAATAAGAGAAATGATAAAAATTAGAAAAAAACCCAAAATATCTAATATTTTAATATGTGTTATATGCTGTTTGTTTTTGTTTGCAGTAGTAATACCACTTAGACAATCAGAAGCTAGTATTGATTCAGGAGTAAATAAAGTTAAAGGCAATAACGATATGACATATTTATCAGATATTCCATATATAAAAGAACAATCTAGTGTTGGATGGGGCAGTATAACATTAGATCAAAATTTAGATAGTAATGCTAACAATGGACTGATTGCTTTAATAGTAGATGGGAAACAAAAAACATTTTTAAAAGGAGTTACAGCTCATGCCACAAGTACTCTTATATATGATATTTCAGGATTAAACTATGATTATTTTTCAAGTTATTATGGAGTTGATGCTGGACGTGGTTCAAATGGTAATGGAGTAAAATTTGCGATTTATACTTCAGTAGATGGAACAAATTGGGATTTACATACGTTAGTTTCACCACCTATAAAAAAAGGAAATACTGAAGCAGAATTTATTAATATAAATATAAAAGGTAAGAAATATTTAAAATTATATTGTCATAATAATGGAAATGATACTGCAGATCATTGTACCTATGGTAATGCCAAACTTTATAAAGAAGGCTATAATGATACCAATAATGATAAACCATATGATTTTATAAAAACTATTGCAGATTATGATAATATAATTAAAACCTCAACAGATGAAGAATTATTGTCAAGCAAAGAATTAATTTTATTGCAAAGAGAACTTGTTAAAAATGTTGGATATGATTTATTACAAGACTTTGCCCATTTAAAACCAAATAATAAAGAAACATTAGAATGGTTATTTAATAATGTTGATAATATTCGTATGTATATTTTAGGGGGTAAACCAGAAGGAAGTTACTATAAATCTTTAACAGTATTAGCAGATTTATATGAAAACTATAAAGATGATTTTAATATAAAAACCAGAACAAGATATGGAACAGTTCTAGGAGAATTATATAAAAAAATGGCCATTACTCTTTCGCTTACACATTCAAAGCTAGTTGGTCTATGGATGCAGTCTAGTCAGCCAGAAAATGTTTCTAATGCTGTAACTAGATATGCAATTTATAAAAAAATGCATACAGATGGCAAATTTGTAGTAAGTGCTGACATTGATATCACCAAATGGTTTGAAAACTATAGCGTAGAAGAAATGCGCTTTGTTATGAATAATAATATTGATGATGAAGAAATTTTATGGTTAAACGAATATACACAATCATTCGTAGATGCCAATCCAACAAGAGTATGGACTTATTTAACACCTCATCCTTATATGGCTTATGTATGGCCAAACTATGGTAGAGCAGAATTCCATGATCCAGCAAGAAAAGACTATTGGGATGAAAAATTTGATGGTATTTTCTCTAAATACGGAGTAACTTACAGTACAGAAGGTAATACTGTCTACA
>CAZEAD010000045.1:0-7097 GCA_964510115.1 uncultured Mycoplasma sp. | reverse complement strand
CCCCCCCCCCTGGCGAATATTTGTTTGCATAGTTTTTCCTCCTTGCATACAAAAAAAGTATGCTATTTTTATTTATATATTTATATTAGCATACTTAAACTTCATTTTCAATTATTTCTTTATTTTATTTTTTATTTGCCGCTCCATAAACCATGATTATTACAATAAGCATAAATCTTTGCACCTTCTACATGCTTGAAATTTGCAACTGGTTTGTCATTTGGTTTAAGTTTTACAATGTTTATTTCATTTTTAGTTATTTGAGCAATAAATGTAATATAATGATTTTCTTGCATAGGATGATATTGCTCTCCGACTGTTACTTGTTCTATATCTCCTATTACCTGAGAAACAGGAATATGCTTTTCTACTGCTCCAGATTGGGTATTAGGAATTAGTTCTTCCATATATTTTTGACAGCACATAAGTGTTTTTAATTCTTCATTTATGGAAAAAATAACATTTCCACATTCAGAACATTTATATATTTTCATATTATCACCATAAAGAGTATAACACATAAATGACATTTTTTGATTGTTTTTCATTATTTGTGATAACTTTCATTATTTATTATTTTAAAGCTACGATATATTTGTTCTAATAAGATTATGCGAAATAATTGATGGGGAAAAGTCATTTTTGAAAAAGATATTTTTTCATTGGCTAAAGATTTTATAGAATCTGAAAGTCCATTTGAAGATCCGATGATAAATGTAATATTGCTAGAGTAGGCTAATTGATCATTTATAAATTTAGCAAACTCTTTACTTGTTTTTTCTGTTCCTGAAATATCTAGTATGACAATATTATCTTTATCTTTTATATGCTTTTTGATATTTTCTGCTTCTTTTGCTAAAGTGTGATTAATATCTTTATCTTGGAGATCTTCTAGTTCTAATATTTCTAATTTTGTATATTTTTCTATTCTTTTTTGATATTCTTTAATGGCTTCTTGAAAAAACTTTTCTTTTATTTTACCAAGGCAGATTATTTTAATCATTTTAAACCTCAACTTCTTCTAATGATTCATTTTGTTTGGCTGGTTGTAATTTGATTGTAGGATTGTTCTTAATAATATTTTGCATGGCTTCTAAAGCTAATTCTTCACTATTGTTTTCTTCGCTTAAATGAGCCAAAATAATATTTTTTGTTTTTTTAGTAATTATTTTTTCTAAATATTTTGCAGTTGTCTCATTGGAAAGATGCCCTTCATCTCCTAATATTCTTTGTTTTATATGAAAAGGATAAGAACATTCCATTAGTTTTTTGATGTTATGATTGCTTTCAATGATATAGCAATCTTTATTTTTTATTTTAGTTAGAGTTGATTCTTTAAGGTAACCTGTATCTGTTATATATACTATTTCTTTATCTCGTTCTGTAATTATTGCTCCACAGCAAGTAACATCATGTGATAGGGGGAACAATTCAATTTTTATATTGTTTTGTTCCCAGTTTTTTTCAGTTTTAATGTTATTAGACATTACTAAGTTTTCTAGTTCTTTGGAGGTTGTCAATATTAAGGGATTAAATTTTTTTATATAGGAATTAATACCTTTAATATGATCTGTATGAGTATGAGTTATAATCAAAATATCTATTTTAGGAAGTGATTTTTGTATTCTTGATTCAATATTTTTTAATGATAATCCAGCATCAATTAATATATTTATGGTTTTCGTTGTTACTAGGGTACAATTGCCTTTTGATCCGCTTGATAAAACTTGAACTTTCATTATCTATATAATCTTAATGGATCCATAGTACTACCACGATATTCTACTCCGAAATGAAGGTGGCAACCAAATGAGAACCCTGTTTTTCCCATTGTTCCAATTACTTCTCCTTTTTGAACTCCTTGTCCACTTCTAACGTATGATTTTGTTAAATGGGCATATAAAGTTGTGTATCCATTATTATGATTAATTCTAACGTAGTTACCTAAACTACTATTATATGTAGAAACTGATACTGTTCCAGATTGAGCTGCATAAATAGGTGAGTTACATCCTAAACCAGCAATATCTTGGGCCGCATGAAGTTTTCCCCAACGCCATGCATAACCATCTGTTAAAGTATAGCCTGATTTTGTTGGCCATGCCCAATCGCCACTTCCTATAACAAAAGCTGTTTTGTCTCCAACTTCGACAATTCTATTAGTTGCTGATGTTATTTGTTTAGTACTAGTGTTAATAGCACTTCTTATTTGACCATTTGCACTTTGAATTTTAGTTGTTACTAAACTTACTCCTTTTTTACCTTCTCTTACAACTTTGCTTTCTCCACGCCAAAGATTGGTATTTATTCTAGTTTCTGTTTTAAAATCAATATCTTTATAAGCCGCTCTTTCAATATTTTCTATTATTGTTATTCTTGGGGAAATCAAACTTACTACGAGTTCTTGTCCTTTGGAAATCAATGGATTTTTTTTGGCTAGAGTAGGGTTAGCAATAATTAATTCATTAACGTTCAATTTATTGGAATCCGCTATTTTTTCGATGCTATCTCCTGATTTTACTTTGTATGTGGTTTGTTTTTGATTTCCAAAAAGAAGGTATTTAGCTAAATCTGAGGTGTTGGTATAAATTGTTTTATCAGTAGGAACTCTATCTTTTTTTATGGTTATTTTTTCTTCAATATAAACATTTTCTATTATTTCTCCAGTTTCTTTTATTTTTTCTTGTTGTTCATTAAGATAGTTGTTATATTGAGATTCATCAATAAAAGATAGTACTATTTGATTGATTGAGTCTTCTAAATCTGATTTTTTCATAATGTATAAAACTTCTTCAGTCGGCTTTTTTGCTTCTTCGCTTTCGTTAGTTGTTTGTCCTTCAGACTTTATCGTTACTTTATATCCATCAATTGTGAAACTTTGTTCTTCTTTAATTCGATTATATATAGTTTCTGTTGTTTCAATAGTTTGATTGTAAGTTATTTCGGGCTTTATTTCTAAACCTTCCGGAGCATATACATCATTCACGTTATATTCTTGTTTTAGTGCAGTTTGTTCTTTGTTAATATATTTTTCTAATTCTTCTTTATTTTTGATTAAACCTATGGAATCTCCATTTAAGTAAACACGATATACTTTTTGAGCTCCATAATAAACATTACTTGTGGCTCCTAAAATCACTATTATTATGGTTATAGCAAAAGATAATATGACAAGGAAGGTCGTTTTATATTTTACCATTTTATTCACTCTCCATCTTGGATTCTTTTTTATAATTCATAAATGATCCTGTATTTTTCTTAAATAGAACTTCAGCTGTACCTAATCGGCCACTTCTGTTTTTTCTAATAATGATTTCTGATTTACTCATATTATCATCTATTTTATTTTCAGGATGATAATAGTCATCACGATAGATAAATGCTACTATATCGGCATCTTGTTCAATAGATCCTGATTCACGTAAATCACTTAAAATAGGTCTTTTATCTTCACGCATTTCTGGGGTTCTTGATAACTGTGCTAGGGCTATTACTGGTATTTCTAACTCTAAAGCTAAAGTTTTTAAAGCTCGAGAAATTTCTGATACTTCTTGTTGTCTGTTTCCAGAATATCTTGATGTTCCAACACTAATTAATGATAGGTAATCAATTATTATTAAACCTAAATTTTGATCTTGGGCCGCTAATCTACGACATTTTGCTTTGATATCTCCAATTGTTGTTCCTGGGGCATTATCTATATATATATTTAATTCTGATAATTGACTTATGGCTTCATTTATTCGTCTCCAATCTTGGTTTTGAAGGTTACCATTTTTTAATTTATCAGCTTCAATTTGTCCTACTGAAGATATCATACGTGATACTAATTGTTCTGCCATCATTTCCAAACTAAATATTGCTATTGTCTTTTTAGTTTGCAAAGCAACGTTAAGAGCAATATTAAGGGCTAAAGCAGTTTTCCCCATTGAAGGACGCGCTGCTATAATTATTAATTCGTTTTTATGAAACCCATCTGTTATCTTGTCTAAATCATATAAACCACTTGGAATTCCACTTATTTTTCCTTTGTTTGCTGATAATTCTTCTAAATTTTGTTGAATAGAATCAAGAACTTCTGGCATTGTTCTAAATTCTGTAGCTTTTCTATTTTTAGCTACCTCTAGAATTTTTGTTTCAGCTTGATCAATTATTTCATTAATTGGAATATCTGTTTCATATCCTAATTCAGCAATTTCTGTTGCTTGAGTTATAAGTCTTCTTGCTAAACTTTTATCTTCAACTATTTTTAAATAATAATCTATGTTTGCTGCAGTTGGAGTACTGTCTAAGATCTCTGTTAAATATTCTACTCCTCCAACTTCTTCTAGTATTTTTAAATCTTTTAATTCATTAGTAAGGGTTGTTATGTCTAATGCAATTCCTTTATTATAAAGATTTCTTATGGCTTCAAATATTTTTCCATTTTTCTCTAAATAGAAGCTTTCTTTGGTAATTTGCTCTAAAGCTTTTTGCATAGCATATTTTGAAAGTAGCATAGATCCTAACACTGATTGTTCAGCTTCTAAATGATATGGAACGACTCGATTCATTACTACACACCTCATCTTATTATTTGATTAATTCAACTTTAATTGTAGCTTTAATGTCTTTATAAAGATTTATTTCAACATTATGATATCCTAATGATGAAAGAGGGTTGTTTAAATTAATCATACTTTTGTCTATTTTATATTTTTCATCTAATTTATTTTTTATTTGTTTTATGGAAACGCTTCCGAATACTTTATCTTGAGCACCTGTTTTAACTTGAAATTTTAAAACTTCTTTTTCTAATTGTTCTTTTAAAATTAGGGCATTCTTTTTATTTTCATTATCTTGTTGTTTTTCTTGTTCTTTGTTTTTTTCTAATGTTTTTAATGTTTGATCAGTCTTTTTTACAGCATAACCATTTTTTATTAAAAAGTTTTCAGCATAGCCATCTTTAACTTCTTTTATTTCGCCTTTTTTTCCTTGTTTTTTTAAATCTTTTATAAATATTACTTGCATTTTAACACCTCTTTTTTAGTGGGTTTTGTTTTATTTATTATACTACACTTTTTGAGAAAATAAAAGAAAAGTGGTTTTTCCTCTTCTCTTATTTTGTGTATGGTAATAATCCAATTGCTCTGGCTTTTTTAATTTGTTCTGCTATGAATCTTTGATGTTTAGCACAAGCGCCAGTTACTCTTCTTGGTAAGATTTTACCTTTTTCATTTATATATTTTTTTAAAATTTCAACATCTTTATAATTTATTTGTTTTCCAGTACACATATAGCATACTTTCTTTTTCTTACGATAAAATTCTGCCATGTTTATTTCCTCCTAACTTAGAATGGCAAATCGTCATCTTCGATTTTGATTTCATCTCCAAAATCTTTGAATGGGTCATTATTAATGTTGCTAGTTTGTTGTTCTTCTTTAAAATCATATGGATTTACGTTTTCAGTATATCCTTGATTATTTGTTCTTTGTTCTCTTGATGCTTTTGTATCTAAGAATTGAACATTATCTGCTACTACTTCTGTAACATATCTTTTTTGACCATTTTGATCATCATAAGATCTTGTTTGAATTCTTCCATCGATTGCTACTTGACTGCCTTGATTTACATAATTTTTAACATTTTCAGCTTGTTTTCTCCATACGACAATATTAATAAAATCTGTTTCTCTTTCTCCTGATTGTCCTGTGTATGGACGATTTACCGCTAATGAGAATGTTGCAACAGGTATATTAGAACCAGTGTATCTTAACTCTGGGTCTCTTACTAATCTTCCTATTAAAAATACTTTATTCATAATTAACCTCTAATTATTTGTCCATTTTTACTACTAATGAACGAATTATATTTTCATTTACGTTTGACATATGATTGAATTCTTCAATTGCATTTTTGCTAGCTGCAACAGTTATAAGGAAATAATATCCTTTTTTGAATTTTTTAATTTCATATGCAAGATCTTTTTGCCCCATGTCTTTTAAATCAGCTACTGTTGCATCATTTTTTTCTAATAACGCTTTAACATCTTCGGCAACTTTTTTGATTGCAGCTTCTTCTAATGTAGGTTTTACTACAAACATGATTTCATAATTACGCATTATCTTACACCTCCTTTTGGACCTCTGGCTTCGTAATGAAGCAAGGAGTAATTTAAATACTCGGTTGTATTATATCAATAAAGTATATGTTTTGGCAAGTTTTTTTTGATAGAATGTTTTTTAGTTTTTTGGAAATTTCTTTATAACATGGTTGGTAAAATATAAATTCTTTATTTTTATATCGTATATGGTGCGTTTATAGTACCATTTCCTGATTTTATAGTATTACTACCCGCTATGCTTATAACTGGTCTTACTAAAAATGTTAAATCAGAGCGTGCAAAACTCATATTTCTGACTGATTGGTCATAAACAATATCATAAGTATCATAATTATTATAAATTCCTGCAGGACTCATTGTATAAAATGTTGCACCAATGTCCAAATAAGTGCCAGAGGTTATAGAGCTCATTAATTCATCTGATGTTAGAAGCCCGACTTTGGATGTTAATGGTCCTTTGCCATTGCCATCTGCGTAACATTTAAAGGTTTGAGAATATTGATCGAGCTGTACAACGTTTGCGTTTCCTGCCGCGCCTTTAAGGCTAAATACTATTTTTGCTGCTTCACAAAAATTGCTTTCTAATATCAGGCTATCGTATTTTGTCATATTAGTATTATACCAACCTTCTACTGTTTTTTTAATTCCGCCTTCAACGTTTGTATTACTATAGTACATTAGAGTGTAGTCATACAAATATGATGGATTAAACGCATATAGAGCATTATTGTTTATTCCTTCTTGCAAGACAAGTCTAACACTATTGTCGTCTTCATTTGTACGTACTATTCTCCAAATTTGCCCCGCAAACGAAACATAGTTGTTATTTACTTGACCGCGATAATAATATGATGGCTTTTTAGTATTTGTATTATATGTTATAGCTAAACCATTTTCTTTTGTTAGTGGCTGATTGACAATAATATTGTATAAAGTATTATATCCTTCGACATATTCTATTTCACATGTTCCACTTTTAGTAGCATTATTTA
>CAZEAD010000044.1:0-7150 GCA_964510115.1 uncultured Mycoplasma sp. | reverse complement strand
TTTTTTGCATTTCTTCATAGAAAATTGGTAATGATTCTTTTTCATTGTAGCAAGGAACAATTATTGATATTTTTTTCATATTATTTATTACTCTCCTTTTTGAATACAAGCATTTTACTTAATACGTAGTTTGCTATAATTACTAGTATTTGAACGATTAATTTTGTTATTGTATCATTATATTTTAAACACGAAACAAAGATAAACATTAATGCCATATCTAATAATAATGTGATGATTCTTGAGGAATAAAAGCTAAACATTTCTTGAATTATTTTTTTGTTTTTGCTCGTGAATACAAATTTTCGATTAGTTATATAGGCAAATGTTACTGAGATAATCCAAGATATGATGTTGGCAATTTGAAGTTCTATTTTATTATTGGGATTTAGTATTGTATAAGTACAGAAATAATATGTTAAAAGGCTTACTAGGGTTGTTAAGACTCCAAATATTAAGTACATAATTATTTCTTTATTATCTTTAATTATTTTTTTTATTTTATTTTCCCATTTTTCATATATAATAAGACCGACCATGGAAATAGTTCCTAGGATTGATACTATTATTCCTAATATTAGATATGGTGATGTGTATTTTATTTTAATGTTGTGCTGTCCTTCGGCAACTTTGAGGCCTAGGAAAGCTGTGTTTACAATTTCTTTTTCTACTTTTTGGTCATCGATATAGACTTCAAAACCTCCATCATAGGGAATGCTTGTGATTAAATATCCTGATTCTTCTAGATTAGTTGAGCCTGTTATAGTACTTGTTTTTTTATCTATTTGCAAGTCTTCTAATGGTGTTGGAGTGGCTGGTGCATAATCCATTGTATAGATTTTTATGTTAGAAATTTGATATTTTCCCTTACCTATTTCTATTTTTAAATTATCTATCTGTTTTTGATTGGAAATAACATATTCAAACTTATGATTTTTATTATGATATAGCCAACTTTCACAGGTTAATTTGTTATTTATACCATTTATAGAAATCCATGTATCACCTTCGTTACATGATTGGTTATAATTCATATCGAAAGAAATTAATAATATTTTATTTTTAATTGGTTTTGATAATTTGTAATTATAGACTGTTTTTTCTTTAAGTTCTAAATCATATTTTTCTTTTATATCCAAAGAATATTCTTTTATTGTTGATTGATAATTAGCTGTTTTTTCACTATTTGTAACTGGATTTAATAAAGAATATTCTATGTTATATGGAAATTCTAGATTTTGATATTCTTTATTTGAACCTGGGGAGGTTGTTGTATATAGTAAAGGATAAGAATTTTTATTGTAGTATAAACTAAGATCATTTATAGTTTTTATTTTCTCATATCCTATGCCTATGTCATCTTTAGAAATGATATATTTTACTCCCATCATAGTATTAAAAACAAGATTTTTACTGCCTGCGGTTATAAATATATTACGATAGTTTATATTATTTCCTGATTCAAAATTATAGTAATTCCAATAATGGTTATTATAATTTGAAGAATAAATTGTTGTACTATAATAGTTTTTATCGTAGTACTTATTAGAAACCTCTAAAGGAAAGTTGTAATTATCTGTTCTATAGTATGTGTCTTTTTCTCTCATATTTAATAATTCTGTTATTTCTTTTTTATTTATATCTTGGTAACGATTTTTACTAACATATTTTTCTGAATTATTATTGATAATAGTTATTAGTAATAGCATTATCATTAGTGGTATTAATATAATGTTATTCTTTTTATATTTTTGGAATAATTTTATAGTTATTATTACTATTAATATATCTAGGTAAAATAGTATCCCTAAGGGATTTTGATAATTAGTTATAAATGCTAAGAGCATAATTGCTATAGTTATTAGTATGAAATGTTTTAAATTTATTTGTTGACTTTTTAATTTATTTAAAAATTTTGTTAGAGCAAAAATATACAAAACTGTAAAAGGAATTAATACTTTTCCTCTTATGTAAAGAAAACCATTTAAAGCATACATAAATATAGGAATCATAGTGATTAAAATTAAACTAATACTTAAAAAAGTATCACTTTTGTTTTTATTTTTGCTACATAGTATTCCAAATGGTGCTAATAGGAAAAGGGAAGTAAGTCCCATACTAAAAGCTTTATATAAAACTTCATTTAAGTTTGGAATGATTAAATCTAGTAAATTGGTGTTGGAAATTGTTGCACGTCCTGTTTTTAAAATAACATAAGCTGTTGGAAAAAGAATTATTCCTGCCATAAGAATTGGTATTATTATTCTTAATGAAGATTTAAGAACTGTTAAAAAGAAAGTTTTTAATGTTAAGTCTTTTTTGTTTAGGATTTTATATATTCCATAGATAACAATAACTATTAAAGATGAAATACTATAATAATAATTAGTAGTTATGATTAAGAAAATACTTATCATTAAAAGAAATGATTTATTTTTATTTAGATATTTGTCTACTCCTATTAAAGCTAAAATTAAAAATGGAAGGTACCAAACAAACATAATATGATGATGGAAATGGTATGTTATTGGAGCAAGTGTTAAAAAACAACAAGATAGGATTAAAGAAGTTGTGTTATTTTGATTATTATTTTTCAAAAAGTAATAAATTAGGATGCCAGAAGAAATATATAATAATATACTTGCTATCATGATAAAGTTTGTCATACTTAGAAATGGTAATAGATAAGATGTTAGAATTATGGGACTAAGTAAGCCATAATAACTATAATTAAATATATTTTGTCCTGCTCCTAGGTTAAAATTAAAACTTGGCAAAAGGTTTTTTGTCTCATAAAAAATACTTCTAAAATATTCGGGAATAACACTATGTTGGCTTATCCAGTCTGTGTTGGACCCATATAATTTATTAAATCCTAGTAATACTAGTACTAATATTAAACTATAGGCAATAATGAACATATAATTTTTTTTATTGGTTTTCATATCAGTTCCTCTTTTTCATTCTTATTATAGCACGAATGATTTTTATTGTGAACAAACTAAAAAAGAACTTATTAAACTATGAGGTTTATAAGCTCTATTATGATTCCACTTAATGCTCCACATAAATATGTTAAGGCTAGTATTTTAATATTTTCTTTTTTGTTATGTTTGTTTTTAAATAGTACTAATAAAGCTATTCCACTTCCAGTTAGTAATCCTGATATTAGTGATGCAAAACTTATAGCATTTGAAAGATATAGTTCAGTTATGATAATACTTGATGCACAATTTGGTATTAGTCCTATTAAACTTGTTAGAAGTGGACTAATGATACTATCTTTTAAAAGTAGTTTAGGTATGTATTCTTCCCCTATATACTCCATGAAAATGTTAAGAATAAGTGTTATTATAAAAATAAAAGTTGCTGTAGTTATAGTATGTTTTAATGCTGATACAAGAAGATTTTCTTCTTCACAATGGCAATGTTCTTCAGTACAAATTGAATAATTTATGCTGTTATTTTTATTTTTGTTTCTGTATAGAAAATCGATTATAAAACCGCATACCATTCCAATTATTATTTTGATTCCTACAATTTCTACAATTGTTATTAAAGAAACTTTTTCGGAAATTAAAATTGGTAACATTTCATCACTTGTTGATAGATATATTGCTATTAAAGTTCCTAAAGATAAGATTCTAGTTATATAGAGATTTGTGGCCATGACAGAGAATCCACATTGTGGAAATGCTCCTAGTATAGAACCTATAAGTGGCCCAAATTTTCCGGATTTGCTAATAATTTTTTTGTTATTTAGTTTGTGTTCAATTAATTCTATGATTAAAAAAGCTAGAAAAAGAAATGGCATTATTTTTAAAATATCTAAAAGAGAATGCTTTAGAATATGAATTATTTCTTGCATAGAATCATCCTTTCATAACTCATTAAATTTTATTATTAGGTTGATTAATTGTCAAGACATTTTAATTGATATTAAAAAATAATATTGAGTTTTAAAAAGTAGCTTAGTTATGAAATCATTTTAAATGAATTAAGTATGGTCAAGTTATTATGGTTGTACTTTTTATAAAATTTATATTTCTTTATTTTACTTTAATCTTTAAGAACTATTTAACTGGTTTTAAGAAGTCGAGCTCCGAGGCTACCATAAGCCACAGAAGACGTGTTGCTGCAATGCCAATACCACAAGCCACAGCGAGTAGCATCAATCCAAGCACCCCCGACCAGAGCTATTCTATCTCCAGAAGATATAGTATAAAAGTAATCTCCAATACTACTATCGATATTTTCAATAACCTCAGTAGGAAAAGCTAGCATTGGATTAGATGAATCATAGCCTAATTTGGTAATATATCCACTAAAATATTCACTACTTGCAGTATTAGTATATCCTATTGGTTTATAGCATCCATCAAATTTATCAGAAACATATTGACTTTGATCATAACAAATATAAATCTGGTTGCCCCTAATATTGATTCCATCTATAACATGCCATACATTTCCATATATATCTTCTATTCCTCGATATATCATAGATGTTTTCCCACTACTATCTACACTTCCTGATTTCATTCCAAGATAGTCGCATCCTCCACTTGTAATAGCTGCTGTATTAGAAGCATTAGTATTACCAGGTCCTAATTTTGTTTGACTATCATAATCAGCATATTCTACTAAATATAACATTTGTAAGATGAAATAATGCCAATCCATCTGTCCAAATCCTGTTCCTAAGTTTCTGGCATAAGTTCTAAAATCTGCTATAGTTGTGCTAACAAGTGGTGTAGCACCACTTTTACTATGAACTCCTTCACTAGATCCTGACATTGTATATCTTCCTACTGAAAACTCTTCACTTTTAGTATATCCCTCTAAAGCAGTTTTTGATATTAAAACATATTCATAAGTACTATCTCGATATCTTCTCCAATAGAACTCTGGTATTTTGGTTAAAACCTCTCCATTACTTCCATCAAATTTGAAGTTGGAATCTCCATAATAAGCTGTTATTTGTTTAGTGCTAGTATCATAATTATAAGAAATGATCTCACTCCATGGTGCTATTGTATCAAAATCATTTTTAACTGTTGTTGATCCTATTTGAGCATTCGCTTCTTTTCCAATAGAATCTTCAATTCTTTCCCAGGAAGATGATGTTGAATTTAATAGTCTTCTTATTCCATATACAGTTATTTCTCTATATTTTATATCACATTTTCCATTTTGAGTAGCATTATTTATTGTTAAAATATTTGTCTTTCTATCATATGATGCTTCCCCGGTTGTACAAGAAAATCTTTCCATTTCATAGCCTTCTTTAACATTAAACTTAATGATGTTTTGATGACTATCTATTGTACTTACATCTGTTCCTATATCTTGAGCGAATATTCTTATGGATATTCTTCCTGCGGTTGATACTGTTAAACTTAGGGTATTTTGTCCTTCAACTTCATTAGTAAATAAAGCATAACTTGTAAATGTTGCTATTGAAAATAATGAAAGTGCCACCAAAAAGAAAATGAGAACGTTCATCTTCTTGATCTTTTTTAGTGGGGTTTTATTTAATGTGCCCCCCCCCCTGGCGAATATTTGTTTGCATAGTTTGTTCCTCCTTGCATACAAAAAAGTATGCTATTTTTATTACATATTCATAATAGCATACTTTATTTTGGTTTTCAAATATTTTTTAGAATGGTGTAAAGATTTTTGCTTATATTAAATTAAGTAAAGTTGAACTTTTTAATATCTAATCCTATATTTAAATTGTCGTCAACTATAAAATTTCCTGATTTTACATAAACTGCTGTTCCATCTGCAGCATTTTGTAATTTTGTGCAACCAGCAAACATTCCATGCATTCCTTTTTGATTTTCTATTGTAGTATTGTATGCTAATCTGGCATCAAAATTTTCTATATGTAAACTGCTTATCGCACTACAACTTGCAAACATATATATCATGTCTGTAACTTTTGCAGTGTTAAATTTATTTAGCCCTGTTATAGTAGTTAGAGAGTTACAATTAGTAAACATGCGATTCATAGATGTAACGTTTGATGTATCAAAATTACTAATATTTATGGTTTTTAAATTTTCACAATTATAAAACATATAGCTCATATTTTCAACTTTTGGTGTTCTAAAATTACTTAAATTTATCGAAGTTAAACCCTTGCAATTAAAAAACATGCGAGCCATAGTTGTAACATTAGAAGTGTCAAAATTACTTATCTTTAAATTTTCGGTTGTCAAACTACTACAATTGTAAAACATATAATGCATAGTTGTGACTTGTGATGTGTTAAATTGTTCTAATCCTGTTATAGTGGTTAATGAACTGCAGTTATAAAACATATGGTTCATATTTGTTACTTGTGATGTATCGAAATCACTTAAATTTATTGCAGTTAATTTATTACAACCAGAAAACATGGCTGTCATAGTTGTTACTTGTGATGTATCAAAGTTACTTAAATTCAAACTTGTTAATGATTGACCATTGCGAAATATGCCATACATTTTTGTTACTTGTGATGTAATAAGATTGCTTAAATCAATTGTTTGAAATTTCATAGGATTTGTTTCATCGCTTGTTCCAAACAAATATGAACTATCAACTGGTGCGATTACTCTATTTTCTTGCCCTATTACTGCTATTTGATTAGAACCATTTGAATATACTTGCAATAACACTTTTCCATCATTTTGTTCTGAAACATCTATTGGATCTCCTAATTTACTATATGTTCCATTATAATTTTTAGTAGATGGGAAACTAATTGTATCAAGTGTATACAATGCAATAAAATTATTAACAGTATAACCAGCCGAATTAACTTTATCTTTCCAGTCTGCTGATAAATTTGAAGTTTTACTATACTGTATCTCACAGGTTCCATTTTCTTTAGCATTTTTAATGGTTAAAGTATTAGTTTTTTTATCATAACTTGATTCTTCGCCAGTGCTACAAGAAAAACTTTCCATTTCGTAACCTGGTTTTACATCAAATATAATTGTATTAATATGTTCTTTTAAAGTGCCAATGTCTGTTCCGGTATCTTGAGCAAATATCCTGATTGATATTTTACCTGCTGTTGATACTGTTAAACTTAGGGTATTTTGCCCTTCAGTTTCACTGGTAAACAAAGCATAACTTGTAAATGTTGCTATTGAAAATA
>CAZEAD010000043.1:0-7520 GCA_964510115.1 uncultured Mycoplasma sp. | reverse complement strand
GGATCGAACCCTTG
This sequence comes from uncultured Mycoplasma sp., assembly GCA_964510115.1. GTDB lineage: Bacteria > Bacillota_I > Bacilli_A > RF39 > UBA660 > UMGS1572. Next base: position 7,506 of record CAZEAD010000043.1, on the reverse strand, counting down.
CATACCGGAGCCACAATCCGGCGTGTTAACCACTTCACCAACCGCGCCATAAATGTTACATGTTATATGTTAACACCTTTTTTCTTTTTTGACAACATTTTTATTTTATTTTCTACAAAAAAGGATATACCAATTATTTTTGGTAATATCTTTTTTTTAGGTACTCCTCATATAGTTCTTTAAATCTATTAAAGTGTACTACTTCTCTTTGTCTTAACCATAGTAATGGTCCTATTACGTCTGGATCAGTACTTAAGTTTATTAAATTTTCATAAACAGCCCTAGCTTTTTGTTCTGCGGCCATATCTTCTGATAAATCTGCGATTGGGTCTCCAGTACAAGCAAAGTATGTTACTGTAAATGGTACTCCATTTGAATCGGTTGGATATAATCCATATCCATGTTCAGCGTAATTAGTGTCTAATCCTACAGCTTTTAATTCTTCTAAAGTTGCTCCTTTTGTTAATTGATAAAGCATTGTACAGATCATTTCAACGTGTCCTAGTTCTTCTGTTCCTATATCTGTTAATAATGCTTTGCCTTTATCATCTGGCATAGAATATCTTTGTGAAAGATATCTTAATGCTGCTGCTAATTCACCATTAGCTCCACCAAATTGAGTCATTATTGTTTTAGCCATTCTTAAATCTTTATTTTTAATGTTTATTGGATATTGTAATCTTTTTTCATATCTCCACATTTACATCACCTCCCAAGGAAATTTTGTAGTAGCCCATTGCCATGGTGAGGTATTAAGGTTATTACTGCTTAAAGTTAATGCCCCATATTTTTTCTCATAATTATTTTGAGCTTCTTTTGTTAAAGCAACAAATTCTTGCCTTTTACTGATTGCTTGTTGATCTTCTGGATGTGTGTCTAAGTATAATGTTAATTCATGTGCTGCAAAGTCATATATTTGCAACATTAACATCATATATTCTTTATCATTTTCTGGGTTTAATTCTGCTGGTTGATAGTTTTTATATGGAATATAACTATTTGGAAAGCCATTCCCAATTATAAAATTATCATAGATATTTCCTTCGTTATTAAAATCTTGGTTGTTATTTACTAATATTTGGTCATCTTGTCCCCAATATTGATAAAAGTCATTGTATCTTTTCATGTTTTCCTCCTAATGTAGGATATGACTTTTGTCCTAATAGGTATGGGTTTATGACTAAAAAAAACAGGATTTTAATTTTTCCTGTTTTCTTGAATTAATAATAAAATATTATTTAATATTATTATAATTGTAGCTACTATTAGAATGATATAATTGATTTTAAAGTATAAGTTATTTACTTGATATATTGATACAGTGGAGTCTAAATATCTATTTGTTAGGATTGAAGCATAAATATAAAGGATAATTGCTATTAAATTGTTTGATATTGAATAATTTATTTGTTCACTTTTTATGATGAATAATAATAGTTCTTGAATTATATATATAGTACTTATGATTAATAATGCTATACCAAATATTTTTATTTCAAAAAGGCTTGGCATTAGTCTTATTAGACATATAACGTAGCATATGAAAAGTATTTCTTTTACTATATATAATATTTTTTTATTCATTATCTTTATATAAAAAATCCTTTCTTAATTCTTTTTCTTGTTCAAATAAATCTTTAAATTGTTCTCTAAAGATTGGCAATTGTTTTTTAATAACATCAGGGTAAATAGATTTGGAATTTTTAATTGCTTTTTCAATATGTTCTATTGTAACTACTGATTGATTGTCAAATATAGCTTCTGAGAATGCTTGTGATAACATTGTTAAAGCTACATCGGGGTATCTTCCTGCAGTTTCATAAACTCTATTAAATTCAGTATTGATTTCTACAATAAATTTCATTATTTTTTCTTGAATAAAAGGTGTGTATGCTAATTTGGCATTTGTTTGGTGCTCTATTTTCTTTAGAGTTCCCATTAATATTTCTACAGTCTGTTCTTTAGTTGGTTCTGCTACATCAATTCTTTGAAATCTTCTTGTGAAAGCTTTATCTTTTAAAATATATCTTTCATATTCGGCAGTTGTTGTTGCTCCGATTACTTTTATGTCACCACGACCTAATCCAGTTTTAAACATATTGGCAAAATCAAGTGATCCTTCTGAATTAGAATTAATTAATGTATGAATTTCATCAATAAATAATATAGTTTTTCCACGTTCTTTTATTTCATCTATTAAAGTTTGGATTCTTGTGTCTCCTGTTTGTTGTACTGTTCCGATTAAACTTTGAGTATCTACTTTTATGATACTGTATCCTTTTAAGGCATTGGGAACTTCATTTCTTTGGATTAAGTATGCAAGTCCTTCTACTATGGCTGTTTTTCCTATTCCAGGCTTTCCAGTTAAAATTGCAGATTTATCTGGTGTTAGTAATATTAATGAAAGTTCTTTTATTTCTTTATCTCTTCCTATTGCTGGATTGGTAATATATTCTTTTTCAGTGAAATTATCACCATATCTTTTTATAATGCTATATTCTTCTTGCATATTGATCATCCTTTCATATATTAGTATATAAAATATTTGTCTTTTATACAATATTTATGATATAATTTATTTTGATAAATAAAGGGTGTTGATAATATTATGATTTTATTTTTTAGTGTGTTTGGTTTTATTTTTATTGCTTTTTTTGCAATAATTACAGAGTATTTATACGATATATTTCCTATTAATAGAATAACTAATTTTTTTAAACCTATTTCTGCAGGGACTTGGAATAAAGTCAATTCTACTGTTTTACCTATTATTTTATGGGGTTTTATTGAATTACCTATTCTTATTAATAATTCTCATTTTCTTTTAGCGTTAGTTTTAAATATTTTAGTTAGTTGTTCTGTATTATATGTAATTCGTTTTAGTTCATTATTATTTAAAAAAGAAAATAAAGTTATTGATATTATTTCTATTTTAGTTGCTACTGGTCTTGGACAGTTTATAAGTTATTTGTCTTTGTTCACAGGAAATAATGTTTCTAATGTTTTTTCTACTATTTTTGGTGTTATTTCGATATTTTTAATTTATACTTTAATTACTTTATTTCCTCCGAGAAGTTCATTTTTTAGAGGTGAATAAAACAAAGCTTAAGGGCTTTGTTTTTGTTTGTTTCTTTATCTATTTATATGAATTTCTTTATTGTACTCTAAATCATAGTCTTTATCATAGTTTTTAATTAATTCTTGAATAAATAATAATTGCATTGTTATTTCGCCATTTATTGTTGTTAGTTTATCTGTTGATACTCCGAATGGTAAAAATGGTCTTGAATCGATTTGATGATATATGTTATATTTACCATCTTCTAAAATTTTAAGTTCTTTAACAATTGATATTGGTTTAAATTCTAAACCTTTTGCTAGTGCTCCTTGTTTTCTTTTTTCATTAATTTCATTTTCTAATTTTAGGGCTTTTTCAATAGATATAGATGAAGGATTTAGTAGTACTGTTGAACCATAGCAAACATTATCATGAGTTAATTTGAATTTTCCTGAATTATATTGTGTTCTAGTACTGCCATAAGCAGAATTGCTTATTATTGGTGAGGTGATTGGTGAATCACTAAGGTCTAGTCCTGATGGATTTGCTAGCTTTGCAGAACCAACAATTCCTCTGGCACCATCAGCACGATTTGGGTTCTTTGAATATAAATCTAAGATATAATTGGCTGGTATATCTGATGTTTGATATGGAAGCATAGCAAATTTAATTAAGTCGTCACTGGATACTTTAAGTCCTGCATGTCCACTTGCTCCTCCCATAACAACAGCTTTAGCATCATTTGATTTACCTAGACTGTCATTAGCACTTCCTGTAAAAATATCTTTTTTGTCATTTGGAAGGGTGATAAATGTCTCATTTAAGTTAAATTTAGAGATTATGAACTTATTTACTAATTCTTCATAAGTCATGCCTGTTTGGGATTCCATTACCTCTTTTAATATCATGACTCCTATGTCATTATAATTATATTCGCCTTTTTGTATTACTTCTGTTTTATATAATTTACTTAATGCATCTTCACGACTTTCACTATCATCTAAACGTCCTGGTGTTTTAAAACTGGCATTAAATCTAGTAATATCTCCGACAGTTAAATCACCAAGGTTAGTAAATCTACTATCTAATTCACTAATTTTATCATCAAATTTAAAAACACCATTGTTTACTAAATTATAAGCAACTAATTCAGTATACATTTTACTAATGGATGCTATATCAAATATGGCATTGTTAGTAAGTTTTTTATTATTACCAAAATTACCACCATAGATTTTGATATTAGTATTTCCAACTTTAATTTGCATAGTATAACCAGGAACTAAGATATTATTTCCTTCTTTAAGAATATTTGTTGCTTGCTCATTTAAATCTTGAGCTACTTTATCAAGCAATTTTTGAATTATTTCATTTGGTGTAAAATCAGGATTCTTTTCTATTTCTTCTATAACTGGCATAATTATTCTTCTGATATCTTCTTCTTTACAAAACGTTTGTTCTTTCATTTGTTCTATAAATGTTTCTGCTATAGTTATAATATTATTTTTATTATACATATTATATCTCCATATAACCTCTTTTTTCTTTATTATACTATTTGCTTATTTTAAATTCAAATCATATTTTAAATTAAGCTTTTAGTACATAATATTTTTTCTTTCCTCTTCTTACGATATTATATTTTTTGTTATTGTTTATTATGAAATTCTCATCTGTTATAATTTCACCATTTAATGTTATGGCTTTAGATGTTAATAGTTCTCGTGCTTCTCTTTTTGATGAGGTTATTTTATTATTAACTAAAATGTCAATAAGTTTTTCTTCAGGATTATAGTTGTATACTTCCATACCTTTTATTGCTATTTCTATTTCATTATCTGTTAGTGTTTGGATCTGTCCTTGAAATAAAGCATTAGATATTCTTTGGGCTTCTTCAAAGGCTTCTTTTCCATGAATATCTGTGATTATTTCTTTAGCTAGTTGGATTTGAGCTATTCTTTTTTCTTTTGCTTGTTCATGTTCTTTTTCTATTTTTTCTATTGTTTCTTTATCTAAAAAGGTAAACACTTTTAAATATTCAATAACTTTTGTATCATCTGTATTTATTAAATATTGATATAATTCATATGGTGATGTTTTATCTTTATCTAACCATAAAGCATTTCCTGCACTTTTACCAAATTTGTTTCCAAATTTATCAAGGATTAGGGGCATAGTAAATCCATATGCTTCTTGTCCTAATTTTTTCTTTATTAATTCAATTCCTGTAGTTATATTACCCCATTGATCGGAACCTGCGACTTGCATGCGGCAGTTTTTTTCTTGGAATAGATGAAGGAAATCGTTTCCTTGAATTAAAGTGTATGAAAATTCAGCATATGTTATTCCTGTTTCTAATCTACGACGAATGATATCTTTATCTAGCATATAGTTAACATTTATATATTTTCCTATATCTCTTAAGAATTCTAGAAAAGAATAATCTTTTGTCCATGTGTAATTATCCACGACTTCGGCAGTAGGAACAATTCTTTCTACTTGAGATTTTATGCCTTTAAAATTTTCATTTAATTTTTCTTTATCTATTAGTTCTCTTTCAGCATTTGGTCTTGGATCTCCGATTAACCCTGTTGCTCCTCCTACTAATAAAATAGGATGATGTCCATAGGCTGCTAAACGTTTTGCAGTTACTAGTGATGAATAATGTCCTAGGTGCAAACTATTTGCAGTTGGATCTGTTCCCCAATAGAAAGTTATTTGTTCATTGTTTAGTTTTTCCTCGATATTTTCTCCTGCGACATCTTTAATTAAACCACGCCATACTAGATCTTCATATAATTTCATATTTTCCTCCTAAAAAAAATATTATAAATATAGGAACGATATAAAATCGTGGTACCATCCTACTTTATAATATTGCTATTACCTTTTTCTCTTAACGCGAGTTAACGTTTTAGTTTGGAAGATGTATTTCGCCCTTTTGTTCATTTTCACCAGCCATGAACTCTCTTTATTTGGCTACTATGTTTTCCGCATCACTAAATGTATTTATAATATATCATAATGGTAGTTAATAAGTCAATTTTTAATATTTATTCATATCTTTAATTATTTTACTTTACATAAAAAGCATGTTACTTGTATATAACATGCTTTATTTACTTTAAATTTACATATATACTATATTATTTTTAGATGATAAATGAATTATTCCTAAACACATGCGTCTTCAGGACTAGCATAATTAATTATAATTTTATTATCTTCTACTCTTGATTTTGTACAGATATTTTTATCTAGACTTTCATAATCTGGTGCGCCATCTATATCAGTAAGTTCCATTAATTTAGCAGCTTCAGATAGTTTATCTATTATTTTATCGTTTTTAATGTCATAAAAGTAAGTAAAATTATTTAAACCACTTCCTGAACCATGATAAATATATTCTCCGGATTCATTAATACCTATTGCAATAATATCATTTTTAATTACATAAGAATAGCTAGTTATTATTCCTTTTGGAGCATAATTTGTTGAACTTTCGTCCTTTTCTGTTGGAATAGAGTATCTACGTGATAATACTTCTGCAAGCATTTGTTTATTTAGTTTTTCTGCATTTTCTTTAGTGCTGGTTATTCTTGGTAATGTAACTTTAGATGCTTCATGTTTCGTTTCTGTAAAGCTTACTGCATCTACTACTGTTACTGTTTCTTGTGAATTATTTGTTTCGTTATTATCTGTTGGTGGATTATTTTCTTGTTTGTCATCAAAATATTTGTAAGCAAAATATCCTCCGCTTCCTAAACTTGCTACTAAAAGTAAAACCAAGATTACAATTAGTATTTTCATGCCACTACTACCATTTGTTTTCATTCTCTTTACCTTCTTTCTATAATTTCATTTTATTATTTTAATTATTACAAGTCAAGAAAGATGGTAAATCATATCATATTATTTAATATTTTACTATTAACTTTACATGAAATGATTTTAATACTAAAATTTTAGCAATATGCTTTTTAATTATTTGTTATTATTAATGAAAAAAACGTTGATATTTTATATATCAACGTTATAAACAAAAAAAATCTTAGCAATGTCCTATTTTTGCTTGCGCTATCTTCGGCGTTGAAGAGCTTAACTTCTGGGTTCGGGATGGAGCCAGGTGTATCCTCTTCGCTATCATCACTAAGAAAATATGAGAAATAATTCTCTGAAAACTAAGATAATATATGACATCAATTATTATATATATTAAACAAATTTATAGGGTTAAATCCTCGATCTATTAGTATCAGTCAGCTCAACATATCACTATGCTTCCACCTCTGACCTATCTACCAGTTAGTCTTTCTGGGATCTTACTTCACGAAGAATGGGAAAACTCATCTCGAGGGAGGCTTCCCGCTTAGATGCTTTCAGCGGTTATCCTTTCCATACATAGCTACTCTGCACTGCCACTGGCGTGACAACAGATACACCAGAGG
>CAZEAD010000042.1:0-7788 GCA_964510115.1 uncultured Mycoplasma sp. | reverse complement strand
GCGGGGCGCAGGGAGAGCAGGCGTTCGGCATGAAGTCCCCAGTTTTCGATTTGCTCGCGCGCCTGCTCGGGGGTGAGTGTCCCTTCCGCGGAGGGCAGCTCCCAGAGGCCGGCGAGGAGACCCTTTTTCGGGCGGCGGCGCAGTGCCGTTTGCTCCCCCGCGCGCAGGAGGAACACGGTTCGCGGCTCGATACGGCGGGGTTTTTTCGCCGCGCGTACCGGCAGCGCGGCAGCGGTGCCCGAGAGGAAGCCCATGCACAGCCGGGAAAGAGGGCACGCGCTGCAATGGGGCGCGCCGTTCGGGACGCAGACGGTTGCGCCGATCTCCATCATCGCCTGATTGAATCCCCCCGCACGCCCTTCGGGAACGATCTCCGCGAGCTGGCTTCGCAGGTCGGCGCGCACAGCGGTGTCTGTAATCGGGCGGCAGTCCTCGGTGAGGCGCGCCGTGACCCGCAGGACGTTTCCGTCAACCGCCGGTACGCGTTCCCCAAAAGCGATGGACGCGATTGCGCCCGCCGTGTAATCCCCGATGCCGGGAAGCCTCAGCAACGCCGCGTAGGAGTCCGGCAGCCGCCCGCCGTAGTCCGCGCAGACGGTTTGCGCCGCGCGGTGCAGGTTGCGCACCCGGCTGTAGTACCCCAGCCCCTCCCAGAGCTTCAGGCAAAGCTGTTCGTCCGCTGTCGCGAGCGCCTGTATATCCGGCAGCGCCTCCATGAACCGCGCGTAGTAGCCGCGCACCGCCTCGACCCGCGTCTGTTGCAGCATGATCTCACTTACCCAAATGCGGTAGGGGTCGCGCGTGCGCCGCCACGGGAGGTCGCGCTTTGCCGTTTCGTACCATTCGAGCAGCGGCTCGACAATCGCGGACGGGATCATGCTTTCAGCGCCTCCAGGGGCTGGTCAACATAGAACATCGTGAACACGCCCGTGGCGACGTGGCGCTCCCCCTGCATGACCGTGACCTCGTACACCGCCGTTTGCGCGCCCACCTTGATCTCTTTGGTGGTGGCAATCAGTTCTTCCCCGGCGTGCCCCGGGCGCAGGTAGTTGATATTCGCCGACAGCGTGACCCCCACCTTGCCGCGGGAGGCGCAGGCGGTCCCCGCAGCCACGTCGCACAGGGTGTAGAGCGCGCCGCCGTGCACGTTCCCGAGCGGGTTGAGCACGTTCGAGGCGGCGGGCATGGAAACCTCCGCGTAGCCCTCGCGCACCGTGAGGACGTGCATACCGTGCAGCCGGTTATAACCGCCGTTTTCCTGGCGCTCCCGTAAGAAAACCAATGCGTCAGCCATTGAGTGCAATCCCCTTTCAAATCGCAAATTCAAACTATTATATCACGGGGCTGTCGGAAAAGCAAGAACGGTGGAAACCATTTTTTCGCGGATAAAAAACCGGCGCGGGATTGAAGCCGTGCCGGTTCTGTGAATTATTGGGTTTCGGGGATCTCTACCGGAAAGTGCGCCTTGATCGCCGCGAAGGATTCCGCGCTGATCGCGTGCTCCATACGGCAGGCGTCGCGCACGGCGGTTTCCCTTGGGACGCCGAGGGACATCAGCCACGCCGAGATAAACTGGTGGCGCTCATAAATGCGGTCGGCGATTTCAAGGCCGCTTTTGGTCAGCTTGAGAAAGCCGCCGGTATCTACCGTAATGTATCCGTTTTCGCGCAGCAGGCCGACCGCGCGGCTGACGCTCGGTTTCGAGAAGCCGAGGTACTGCGCAACGTCAATCGAGCGCACCGAGCCTTTTTGCTGCCCTAAAATCAGGATCGACTCTAAATAATCCTCAGCGGATTCGTGAATTTGCATGATCGCTTACCAATCAGGCGGAAGCCCGTCCCTTTCGTTTATGCTTTGTCACCTATTATAGCAAAGAAATGCCGGATTGGCAAGCGTTTCCAGATGAAAACGTACTTTTTTGAATGCATGGACGGAATTGCGCCATTTCGTCGGAAGGCATATAAAATCACGGAGCCAATTCAGAAGTATTCCCGGCATACGGGAAGGTTTTTTCCAGAAGCCCTTGAAGGGTATCACGTCCGTTTTGTGACAGCTTCATGGAAACCGAGCGGTTTTCGCCATTGTAGTGGTACTGCACCTCTATGGAGTCGATAAAGACGTATTCGCCGTCAACAGTCAGGATGACCTGGAAATCCGGCGTTGTTCCTGCAAATTCGGGGTTGTCCGTAAGCTTCGCCTGCCGGATGATATTCATTACGGATTCCACTTGTTCCGGGGAAAGCGGTTTGCGCTGACCGTGCTCCCAGACCGCTTCACCTGTAATTGTTTCCGCATTATCAAGATATGACAGCAAGTCCCTTGCCCATTGGGTTCGGTACACGGTGACAAAGGCATTGAGGGCAAGCAGCAGCCCCGCGATTATCAAAACCTTTTTCACGAAATCTGCTCCCTCAGCGGTTGCTCAGATGCACGTACTCAGCGCGGCGGGAGAGGGGCTTGTACGCCGGACGGATAATGCGCCCGCCCGTCGTGATCTCCTCCATGCGGTGCGCCATCCAGCCGATGATACGCGCCGTTGCGAACAGGGGGGTGAACATTTCGCGCGGGATATCCAGCATCTTATAAACGAAGCCGGAGTACAGGTCGACGTTCGCGCACATGACCTTGTCGGAACCCTTGACCTCGGCGAAGGCGCGGGGGGTCAGCCGCTCGATGCGCTCGATCAGGTCGAACTCCTGCAAATAGCCTTTTTTCTCAGCGAGCGGGCGGGCGGCGCTTTTTAAAATAACCGCACGGGGGTCGCTCAATGTGTAAATCGCATGCCCCATGCCGTAGACCAGCCCTGAGCCGTCGCCCGCTTCGCCGCGCAGGATTTTGCAGAGGTGGGCGTACAGCTCCTCCTCGTCCTCCCAGTCCTCGACGTTCTCCTTGATATCGTCCAGCATTTCCGCTACCTTGACATTCGCGCCGCCGTGACGCGGGCCTTTCAGCGAGGAGACAGCCGCCGAAATCGCGGCGTAAGTGTCCGTGCCGGAGGACGAGGTCACGCGCGCCGTGAACGCCGAGTTATTGCCGCCGCCGTGCTCCGCGTGGATGATGAGGCAGCGGTCAAGCAGCATTGCCTCCTCGTGCGTATAGACGCCGTCCGAGCGGATCAGGCCGAGAATGTTCTCCGCCGTCGATTTGCTGAAGTCCGGCACGTGCAGATACATCGAGGCGTTGTCGAAATAGCGGCGTTTTGCCTGGTAGGCGTGCGAGATGATAACCGGGAATTTTGCCATCAGGCTGACGCCCTGCCGCATCAGGTTCGGGAGGGAGGTGTCGTCCGGGTTCGGGTCGTAGCTGTAAAGCGCCAGCGTCGCGCTTGCCAGCTTGTTCATGATATCTTTGCTCGGCGCGCGCATGATCACGTCCTCGGTGAAGTTATCCGGCAGCTCGCGCTCGTGGCCGATCGTCTCCTGAAAGTCAAGAAGGCTGCTCTTGTTCGGCAGCGCCCCGCAGAGCAGCAGGTAGCCGACCTCCTCGAAACCGAAGCGGTCCTCCTGCTCGAAGCCCATGATCAGGTCGAAAAGATCGTAGCCCCGGTAGGTCAGATGACCGTGGATCGGTTCGCGCTCGCCCTCGTTCAGCACATAGCCGTGAACGTTGCCCAGCTTGGTGATGCCCGCCAAAACGCCGGTGCCGTCGGAGTTGCGCAGCCCGCGCTTGACGCCGTAACGGGTGAACAGTTCGTTTCTAATTTGGTTATTTTCCCGGTAGCTGGCGCATAAGTTTTCTAAAAGCTCGTCTTTGATATAATCGGGTGCACGGTTCATAGCTCTTCTCTCCTGCCTGCAAAAATTTTCGTATGAATTAAGTGTACCGCAAACTTGCAAAAAAGTCAATTCAAAGGCGTCGGAATATTATACAAGAGTACAAAGGGAAAGAGGACGAAAAATGAAGAAATTGCTGGGAACGGGCGCAATGCTGCTGCTCATCATCTATTTATTGCCGGTTGGGTACCGCCTGTGGTCGGGCACGGCGCTGGGCGACGCGGCGAAAGATACGCTCGCCGTATATGCAGAAACGGGGGCGGAGCCGTCCGTGTCCGGCGATGACGGGGAAGCGGCTGGCACTCCCGCCGGGGGACAGGCCGCGGTGGGGGACGGCAACCCCTACAGCAGCCTGAACTCGCAGGCGGCGGGCGGGGACGCTGCCGACGGGGGTACAAGCTCGGTTTGGGTGACCGGCGGCGGGAGCGCGGGAGCAGCCGACGCAGCCGGGGAGGCAGGCTCCGGTGATGCCGGGGCGGCGCTCCCGAACGGAGAGATCACCGTCAGCATCCACGGGGAGGCGCGGACGATGCCACTGGAAAGCTACGTCGAAGGCGTGGTCGCGGCGGAGATTTCGCCCGATTTCCCCGAGGAGGCCATCAAGGCGCAGGCGGTCGCCGCGCGTACCTACGCCGTGTACAAGGTAAACGCCGGGCGTCCCATGCAGCACCGCGACGCCGACGTCTGCGACGATTACACGCACTGCGCCGCCTACCTCGACCTTGCCGCCGCGGCCTCCGCTCGCTGGGGGGAGGACGCCGACGCGAATACGAAGAAGATTCAAAAAGCGGTGCGGGATACCGCCGGGGAGATTTTGACCGCCGACGGCAAAGCGATCGTCGCGGTGTTCCACGCCGCCAGCGCCGCGCGCACCGAGTCCGCGAAGGATATCTGGGGGAGCGATATTTCCTACCTGAAAAGCGTCGTCAGCCCGGGCGGCTCGGCGTGCGAGCGGTACGAGGGCACCGTCCGCATGACACATGACGAGTTCCGCGAGAAAATCGCCGGGAGCTATCCCGCCGCCGACCTCTCCGGCGATCCCTCGCGCTGGTTCGAGACCTCGACGCGCAGCGACGCCGGGGCCGTGATTGTCTGCACGCTCGGCGGCGTGCAGGTCAAGGGTACCGACCTGCGGGAAATCCTCGGGCTGAACTCGTCCAATTTCACGATCACCATCGACGAGGATACCATCACCTTTCACACCATCGGCTACGGACACGGCGTCGGCCTGAGCCAATACGGCGCGAAGTATTACGCCGGTCAAGGGTACTCTTACGACAAGATTTTGGCGCACTATTACCCCGGAACGGCGCTGGAAAAGATGGCGTAGCTGTTGGCGCTCCCGAAGGATGAACTCCGCATGTACCCGGCAGGGTGCACGCGGAGGGAGCACTATTTTGGAAAAGGAGGAATTTTGTGCTTGACAAGCGGCGGGCGGTCAAGTATAATAGATACTAATAAAGGGGAGTAGCGTGCACTCCGTGAGGGGTGTTTACGGTGTCGTCAATACGGCCTTTGTGCCCGGTGCCGTACCTGGGAAAACGCGAGACTTTTATTGCTTTGGCGGGAGAGTTCCGCCGATGGCAACAAAAGTCTCTTTTTTGTTGCCAAAAACAAGGGTTTCGTCTGATGGGTTTGCCGAATTTCGGGCAAACTGTTGTTGGACGGTGCATTCAGGATGGAGGAAATAAAGATGATATCATTTGTACAGTTGTTAATTGGGTTCGTCCTGCTCATTTGGGGCGCGGACCGGTTCGTTGATGGCGCAAGCGCGGTGGCGCGGCGGATGGGGATTCCGGCGGTAGTGGTCGGTCTGACCATCGTCGCGATCGGCACCAGCGCGCCCGAGCTGTCGGTCAGCCTGACGGCGGCGCTCAAAGGCTCGAACGAGATTGCGGTCGGCAACGTGATCGGCTCGAACTTCTTTAACCTGCTGGTCGTTGTCGGTGTCAGCGCGGTAATTGCGCCGATGAAGGCCGATGAGACGATTTTGCGGCGGGACCTGCCGATGTCGGGCCTGGCGGGGGCCGCGCTGTTTGCCGCGATTGTGCTCGGGAAGGGCACGCTGCACCGGGGCTTCGGCCTCGCACTGCTGGCGACGCTGGCGGTTTACCTGGTTTGGCTGGTGAAGGATGCGCTGCACGACCACGTCCGCGTGGACTCCGCCGAGCTGACAACGCCGGTTTGGACGATTCCCCTGAACCTGGCGGTCGGCCTCGCCGGTATCATTTGGGGTGGCGACCTCACCGTCGACGGCGCGTGCGGGATTGCCCGGATGTTCGGACTGTCGGAGGAGCTGATCGCCATGACGATCGTCGCCGTCGGCACGTCCCTGCCCGAGCTGGTGACCTCGATCACGGCGGCGCGCAAGGGCGAAAGCGGGCTTGCGCTCGGCAACGCCGTCGGCTCGAATATCTTTAACATTCTGATGATTCTGGGATTGTCGTCCGCGATTTGCCCGATTCAGGTCTCGCAGGCCGCCTATCTCGATATTGCTGTTCTTATGCTCGTGACCACGCTGCTCGCCCTGTTTATGCGCAAAAAGCAGAGCGTGACACGGTCAATGGGCGCCGTTATGACGGGCGTTTATATCGCCTATATGGCGGTGCTCGTCATGCGATGAGCGGCGCAGCGTGACGGCCAAACCGGCTAAATTGGTTCCACCAGAATTTCAAAAAGAGGACTTACTTGTAATCCTGCCTGGGTTTTGAGCGAGTCCTCTTTTTGTAAGCAGAAAGTGCTTGGGTTGGCGAAAATGGAGGGAATGGCGTTGAAACAGCTTTGAATTGGTTGATTTGCAACAAAAAGAAAGGAAATTTTTGTGAAAATGGGAGAATTTTGAAAAAACACTTGTAATTCCGATAAAATGTGGTAAGCTGAAATCAGAACAAAATTGATCGAACCAATTTCGGCCATTTCATGAAAACTGATACGCGAATTTGAAAAGGAGGCTTCCCCCATGTCACAGTACAATCAGGTCACGCCTGAGATTATCGCCCAGCTTCAAGCAGCCGCGCCCGGCCACGTCACCGTCGGCGAGGACGTAAACCCCGACTACGCCCGCGATGAAATGCCCATCTACGGCGTAAAAATGCCCGAGGTCGCAATCGACGCCACCAGCACCGAGGAAATCGCCGCGGTCATGAAAATCTGCTATGACAACAATATCCCGGTTACGACGCGCGGCGCGGGCACCGGGCTTGTGGGCGGCTGCACCCCCATCTGCGGCGGCGTGGTCATCTGCACGATGAAGATGAACAAGATCCTCGGCTACGACCTGGAAAACTTCGCCGTCACCGTCCAGCCCGGCGTGCTGCTCCAGCAGCTGGCGGACGACGCTTTGACCCACGGCTGCATGTATCCCCCCGATCCCGGCGAGAAAATGGCGACACTGGGCGGCAACGTCTCCACGAACGCGGGCGGTATGCGCGCGGTCAAGTACGGCGCGACCCGCGATTACGTAAAGGCCATGACTGTGGTGCTCCCCACCGGCGAGGTTACCCGGTTCGGCGCGACCGTGTCCAAGACCTCCTCCGGCTACAGCCTGACCAACCTTATTTGCGGCTCCGAGGGCACGCTGGCGATCATTACCGAGCTGACGCTGAAGCTCATCCCCGCGCCCGCCGCGACCGTCAGCCTGATGGCTCCCTTCGAGGACTTGAACGCCTGCATTTCCACCGTTCCCAAGGTGTTCATGAACCACTTTAAGCCGCAGGCGCTCGAGTTCTTCGAGAAGGAAATCCTCATTTCCTCCGAGGAATACCTGGGCAAGCAGGTCTTCCCCCGCCAGATTGAGGGCGTCGAAGCGGGCGCGTACCTGCTGATGACCTTCGACGGCGACAGCATGGACGAGCTTGACCCGCTGGTCGAGCGCGCGGCGGAAATGCTGCTCGAGGAGGGCGCGCTGGACGTGCTGGTCGCCGATACCGCGCCCAAGCTCCGCGATACCTGGGCGGCGCGTTCCTCCTTCCTGGAGGGCATCGAGGAGCAGACCAAGCTGCTGGACGAGTGCGAC
>CAZEAD010000041.1:0-7814 GCA_964510115.1 uncultured Mycoplasma sp. | reverse complement strand
TTGCTGGTTTAGAGGTTGAAAGAATTATTAATGAACCAACTGCTGCAGCATTATCATATGGTCTTGATAAACAAGAAAAAATGCAAACTATTTTGGTTTATGACTTAGGTGGTGGAACATTTGATGTTTCTATTTTGGAACTTGGTGAAGGTGTATTAGAAGTAAAAGCTACTGCTGGTAATAACCATTTGGGTGGAGATGATTTTGATAAGTTAATTATTGATTATTTAGTAGATACATTTAAAAAAGAAAATGGTGTTGATTTATCTGGTGATAAGATTGC
This sequence comes from uncultured Mycoplasma sp., assembly GCA_964510115.1. Lineage (GTDB taxonomy): Bacteria > Bacillota_I > Bacilli_A > RF39 > UBA660 > UMGS1572. Next base: position 7,531 of record CAZEAD010000041.1, on the reverse strand, counting down.
AATGCAAAGACTTAAAGAAGCTAGTGAAAAGGCTAAGAAAGATTTGTCTGGTGTTACAACAACTCAAATTTCTTGCCCATTTATTTCACAAGGTGCAAATGGTCCACTTCATTTAGATATGACACTTACTCGTGCTAAGTTTGAAGATTTAGTTCGTGATTTAGTAGAATCTACTTTAACTCCTGTTCGTAATGCAATGAAAGATGCTGGACTTAAAAATTCTGATATAGATCAAGTTATTTTAGTAGGTGGTTCTACACGTATTCCAATGGTTCAAGATTTAGTTAAAAAGGAACTTGGTAAAGAACCTAATAAGAGTGTTAATCCAGATGAGGTTGTAGCTATGGGTGCTGCTATTCAAGGTGGAGTTTTAACTGGTGATGTTAATGATATCGTACTTTTGGATGTAACTCCTTTATCACTTGGTATTGAAACTTTAGGAAGTGTTATGACAGTGTTAATTCCTAGAAATACCACTATTCCAACTTCAAAATCACAAGTGTTCTCAACTGCTGCAGATAATCAACCTGCTGTTGATATTCATGTATTACAAGGTGAAAGACCAATGGCTGGAGATAATAAGACTTTAGGAAGATTTCAACTTACTAATATTCCACCTGCTCCAAGAGGAGTTCCACAAATTGAAGTTAAGTTTGATATTGATGCAAATGGTATTGTTCATGTAACTGCAAAAGATTTAGGAACTAATAAAGAACAATCTATTACAATAACATCTAATACATCTTTATCTGATGAAGAAGTTGATCGTATGGTAAAAGAAGCAGAAGCTAATCGTGAAGCTGATCAAAAGAAAAAAGAAGAAGCTGATTTAAAAAATGAAGCTGAACAAATGGTTCTTCAAACTGAAAAAGCATTAAAAGATCTTGGTGATAAAGTATCTGATAAAGAAAAGAAAGATGCAGAAGACAAAATTAAAGATTTGAAAGATGCAATGGAAAAGAATGATTTAGAAGATATTAAAAAGAAAAAAGAAGCTTTACAAGAAGTAACATATGCTTTGGCTACAAAAGTTTATGAACAAGCTCAAAAAGAAGCTAGTGAAAAACAAGCTCAAGAAGCAAATGATAGTAATGCTAGTGAAGATAAAAAAGATGATGATGTAAAAGAAGCTAATTTTGAAGAAAAATAATAGTTAAGATTTAAGGAGTCCATATTTTGGACTTCTTAAATTTAGAAAAGGAAAGAATATGGAACAACTAAAAAAACGAAGTGAAATTGAAGAGAAGTATAAGTGGGATCTTACCAAAATATATAAAAGTAATGATGATGTAAATAAAGACATTGAATGTGTAAAAAAACTTGTTAAAGATATAACTTGTTATAAGGGGAAACTTTTAGATAATAGTGATAATTTTGCTTTAGCAACAAAGTTGTATTTTGAAATTAGTAGAAAGCTTGAAAAATTAGCTGTTTATTCTACTTTGTCTTTTCATGAGGATTTAAGTGATAGTACTAAGCAAAATTTAGTAGGGATTGTAGATAAACTTACAGATTATGTTTCTTCTTCTTTGGCATTTTATGTTCCTGAAGTTTTAGAAGCTAATTATGATGATGTTTTTGCTTATGTAAAAGAAAATAAAGATTTGGAAGAATATCAGTTTTATTTTCAAGATTTATTTAGAGAAAAGGAACATAGTTTATCTTTAAAAGAAGAAGAGTTACTTGCTAATTTAGGAGAGGCTTTGTCTAGTTTTAGCAATACTTATGATGTTTTGAGTGATGTTGATTTAACTTTTGATGATATTTCTGTTAATGGTGAAAGAAAATTGCTTGATGAGAGCAGTTATTATCGTTTTATTAGAAGTAATGATCGTAATGTTAGAAAGCAAGCTTTTGTTAATCTTTATTTAGGTTATGGAAAGTTTAAAAATACTTATACTGAAATTTTTAAAGGTAGTATTAAATCTGATACTTTTATTGCTAAAACCAGAAAATATAAGAGTGCTCTTGATATGGCGTTATCTTCTTTAAATATTGATGTTGATTTATATCATGTACTTATTTCTAAAACTAATGATAATTTGAATTTATTGCATGATTATATTTCTTTAAGAAAGAAAGTAATGAATTTGGATGAGATTCATTTATATGACTTGTATTGTCCTTTGGTAAGTGATGATGATTCACATTATAATTATGAAGATGGTAAAAATTTGGTTGTTGATGCACTTGGTGTTCTTGGTAGTACTTATTGTGATGATTTGAAACATTTATTTGATTCTAGAAGTGTTGATGTTTATCATACTGAGAATAAAAAAAGTTCTGCATATAGTTTTGGTTGTTATGATGCTGATCCTTATGTTTTGTTAAATTATGAAGGAACTTTTAATGATGTTTCAACACTTGCTCATGAAATGGGACATGCAATGCACAGTTATTACTCTAATGCAAATCAGTCTTATGTTAATGCATCATATACGTTGTTTCTAGCGGAAATTGCTTCGCAAACTAATGAGATTTTGTTAAATAGTTATTGTTATAAAAATGCTAGTTCTAAAAGTAAAAAGCAATTTTATTTGAACAATTTGTTGGAAGTTATAAGAACTGCTTTTTATAGACAAGTAATGTTTGCGGAATTTGAAGAAATCGTTCATAGTAAAGATGAGAGTGGAGAGGTACTTACTACTGATATACTTTGTGATATTTATTATGATTTGAATAAAAAATATTTTGGTAATGATATTGTTATCGATAAAGATATTGCTTATGAATGGATTCGAATTAGTCATTTTTATAGAAGTTTTTATGTTTATATGTATGCAACTGGTATTGCTGTTGCAACTCGTATTGCTAATGATATTTTGGATGGTAAACAAGATGCAAAGGAAAATTATTTGAAGTTTTTGCAAAGTGGTGGTAAGACATATTCTTTAGATATTTTAAAAAATGTTGGTATTGATATTATAAATGATGATACTATTGATCAAGTATTTGTTTTATTTAAACGTACTTTAGAAGAGTTTGAAAAAACTTTATAGTAGTAAGGAGGTAGTATATGGCTAAAAGAGATTATTATGAAGTATTAGGTGTAGCTCGTGATGCTAGTGAACAAGATATTAAAATGGCTTTTCGTAGATTAGCTAAAAAATATCATCCTGATGTTTCGAAAGAGGCTGATGCGGAAGAAAAATTTAAAGAGGCTCAGGAGGCTTATGCTGTTTTATCTGATAGTGAGAAACGTAAACAGTATGATCAATTTGGACATGCAGCTTTTGATGGTAGTGCTGGTGGAGCTGGTGGCTTTGGAGGATTTTCTAATTTTGGGGGATTCTCTAATATGGATTTTGATTTTGATTTTGGAGATATTTTTGGTGACTTATTCGGTGGAGGTAGAAAGTCTTCAAGGCGTACTAGAACTAAAGGAAATGATAAGTTGTTTGTTATGGAAATTAGTTTTATGGAAGCAGCTTTGGGATGTAAAAAAGAAATTGAAATTACTACTACTGAGGTATGTAATGAATGTAATGGTGCTGGGGGAAAAGGTGAAAAAACTTGTGATGAATGTCATGGAAGTGGTACTGTTACTAGTGAACAGAGAACTTTGTTTGGAGCTTTCTTAACGAAAACTACTTGTTCTAAATGTAATGGAACTGGTAAGACTTATGAAAAAGTTTGTAGTAAGTGTCGTGGGAAAGGTAATACTAAAGTTGTTAAGCGTGTAACTATTACTGTTCCAGAAGGGGTTAATAATGGAAATCGTGTTCGTTTATCAGGATATGGTGAGGCATCTTTAAATGGTGGCGAAAATGGTGATTTATACATTGAATTTAGAGTAAAAGATCATGATTATTATACAAGGAATGGTAATGATCTTTATATTGAGATTCCTATTAGTGTAACAGAGGCTATTTTGGGCTGCAAAAAAGATGTTAAACTTCCAAGTGGAGTAATTAGTTTAACAATTCCTGCAGGAAGTGAAACTTTAGATAAACATCGTATCAAGGGTAAAGGAATTAAGGATGTTGATAGCAACCGATATGGAGATGCTTATATTGTGATAAAAGTTATTATTCCAAAGAAACTTAATCGTGAACAAAAGAATTTGATTGAAAGGCTTAATGAAACTGATTTGAGTGATAAAGAATTAAGTGATTATGAAAGATTTTTAAGACATTAAAAGTTAAAAGTCGATAAAGTAATTGCAGATTGGAAAGAAGTATGTTATTATAAATATATAAATAAAAATAGCATACTTTTTTGTATGCAAGGAGGAATAAAACTATGCAAACAAATATTCGCCAGGGTGGGGGGCACATTAAATAAAACCCCATTAAAAAAAGTAAAAAAGATGAACATTATCATCTTTGCTTTGGTGGGAATTTCTATATTTTCATTAACAACATTTACAAGTTATGCTCTGTTCACAAATGAGGCTGAAGGATCAAATAGTATAAGTTTAACAGTATCAACCGCAGGAAGGATATCCATAAGAATATTTGAACAAAATACAGGAACCGAAGATGTAACATTAGCAAATCATCAAAATGTGATTAAATTTAATGTTAAGGATGGGCTTGTCATGGATTCTTTTTCTTGTACAACTGGCGAGGCTACTTATAATAAATTAACAAATATTTTGACAATAAACAATGCTACTCAAAATGGAACATGTGATATAAACTATGTCGGGGGATATAGAAAATTATATGATATAATTTTAAATCAATCATTTGCAGGTAATAATGGATTGCTTGTGACTTATAATACAGATGATGGTTCTCCATCATATTATTACAGGGGTAGATTTTATAATAATTATGTAAGTTTTGCAGGATTGACATGGAGAATAGTTAGAATTAATGAAAATGGAAGTATAAGATTAATATTAAATAGTGGAATAAATAGTAATGAGAAGGTTGCTTATAACAGTAATTCTTCTGATTATACTCATTCTTATTATAGTAATACTGCTACATCAGGAATTAAGCATACAGTTGATACTTGGTATAATAATACTATTGCTACTAATAGTAATTATTCTTCTAAGGTTGTAGATTCTAAATTTTGCCAAAAAGCAAAGGTTAAGTCTGATGATTCATATACGTTTGGAAGTTTAACTATTCCGACTGCTGAACATTATAGTCCTAGTTTGAAGTGTGCAGTTGGTGGGGATGGAATGGGGCCTTTAACTTATAAAGCTGGTTTATTAAGTGCTGATGAAGTTATTATGGCCGGTGTTTCATTGTATGATTCTATAGATGGTTGGGATGGTTCATATCTAAATATTGGACAACCATGGTGGATTATAGGACCATCTGGCTTTAATTCTGGTTATGGATATGCTTATGGTATGGTATTTAATAATAGTCCACTTAAAATCTCGATTGCTAGGATTCATGCGACTTATGCAGTTAGGCCAGTTATATCTTTAAATAAAGATGTTTTGGTAAGTGGAAATGGTAGTAGTACAGATCCTTTTGTTGTACGTTGATTAAAATTAGTTTACTAGTATTATTTAGAAATACTAGTTTTTTTATGAAAATAAAAAGGATTTCTTTTAGAAGAAAATCCTTTTTTAAAACTTACGATATAAACCGATGACTTTTCCTAGAATAGTAACATTTTTAAGAATGATTGGTTTCATGGTATCATTTTCTGGTTGTAATCTAAAGTAATCTTTTTCTTTGTAGAAAGTTTTAACTGTTACTTCATTGTTATCTGTCATTGCTACAACTATATCTTTATTTTTTGCTTCTTTGTTTCTTTCAACTATTATGATATCGCCATCGTAGATACCAACATTAATCATGCTTTCACCTTTGACTTTTAGGGTAAATATTTCTTTTTTATCATTGATTAATGATGTTGGTAAATCAAAGAATTCATTTGGAACTTCAATTGCTTCGATAGGATTACCAGCGGTTACTTTACCTAAAAGAGGAACAGATATGATACTTTCTTTTTTAGTTTCAAATTCGTTTGGTACTAAAAGTTCAATAGTTCTGTTTTTGTCTTGATCTTTTTTAATATATCCTTTACTTACTAGTGTTTCTAAATGTGTTTGAACTGTTGCAGTGCTACTAAGGTTTGTATCAGTACATAGTTCTCTTACAGTAGGGGGATAACCTTTTTTTGCAATGAATTTTTTTAGTGATGTTAAAACAGCATTTTGTTTTGGTGTTAGCTTTTCCATTTTTAGCCTCCTTTTATATAATATAATTGTAATATAATTGTATTATAAAGTCAAACAAATGTTTATTATTTGCAAGAATAATTTTTTGTTTCATAATATTTTTTGATATTTTCCTTTGTAGTTAGATTTTTAAATGGAATTAGTGCTAGTGTTTCTATACTTTCTTTATCTATATTTTTTAGGGTCATGTCTATTTCTGATATAACATAGTAATTATTTTTATAAACTTTTGTTTTGATATTATTGTTTTCTTCGAATTTTTCTAGTTGTTCTTTTTGATCGTAATAATAAAAATCTAAATTAGCATTTTCTAAGCTGAAATATTTTTTATTGTAAATATATAATGATTGTGGATTTTTTCGATTATTAAATGTTATGTTTATTTTAGTTGTATCTCGACCATCTTTTTTAGTGCATTTTAGAGTATTTTGACAGCCTGTTAAAAGTATAAGTGATAGTAATAGTAATAATAAATATTTTTTGTTTTTCATAATTAGGACCCCTTATTATCTTTATTTTAAAATATAATGATTGGAAAATCAATCAAAAACTGATATTATATAACTGGTGATTATATGGATACTAAAAAATTTAAAATGATTGATGAAGGTTTTGTTTGTGAAAATTGTAAAAGAAAAGTTAGTCCTCTTTTATATACTGCAAGAGATCATTGTCCATTTTGTTTATATTCTAAGCATTTAGATATTAATCCTGGTGATAGGGCAAGTGATTGTTTAGGAGTTTTAAAACCAATTGGAATTTTTAAATTTAAAGATACTTATAAAATAAAGTATAAATGTTTGAAATGTGGAATAGAAAAAAATAATATTATGGCAATAGATGATGATATGGATTGTATTATTAAACTTAGTGTGATTGATGATTAAATTGACATTTTATGGTTTCTAAATTAAAATACTAATAGTTTTGGGGGTGTTGGTATGAATTTAAAAGACTTATTAAAAAAATTATTAAATAAGAAAAATGTAGTGTATAGTATATCAACATTAAATAGTTATATTGTTTTACCTAGTAGAGATGAATTATCCAAATATGAAAATGATATAATTGATGAGTATAAAAGTAATTATAATAAAATTATCTCATCAAAAAAAACTATTACATCTATATTCTTAGATAAAGATAAGTTCTTTAATAAGGGTAAGATGTATACTGATCTTTTACTTGATTTAATGATTATGGATGAAAATAAAACTATTCATTATAAGACTGATTATATGGATATACTTAAAACTAAATATTATACTATGATTAAAATGGGAAAACTTAAATCTTATTTATCTAGTATGCAATCTTTAAAAGATGAATCAAAATTACGTATTATTGCTTTAATAGAAATGATTCATGAAAAACATT
>CAZEAD010000040.1:0-8077 GCA_964510115.1 uncultured Mycoplasma sp. | reverse complement strand
AAGGTTTTTTTGCTAATTCTTTTCCATTTTCTAATGTAGAAAAGTTAGTACGACGAGCTTGTTTGTAGCTTGATCCTGTATATCTAGCCATTTTCGTTCTCCTTTCAATTTTTATTACATAAATATTGAAATGATATTATTATTTTAAATAGGGTGTTATTTTTATGGTTTCATCTAACAGCAAAGATTACTAACAATTTTCAAAATAACGCGTTACTAAAATAGATAATATGTGCTGTTTCAATGTATATGCGATATAAATTATATTAAAATTTTATGTTAAAGTCAAGAAAAAATGTTAGTAATCCTTGAAATTCGGTTTTGGTTTTAAACTTGGTGTTAATAAATTTTTGTTTACTTTATAAAGTTTTGTGTTATAATAATTAGCATTAAAATTACTTTGTGAGGTAGTTATGAAAGTCGATGTTTTAAATCTTAAATCATATTCTTGTATGGAGCTATATGATATTTTGTTACCTATTATTGATTCAGTTTGTAGTAAGTATGATTATATAATGATAAAAGAGTCTTCTTTAAAAAAGATAGTTAGTTCTTCTATTAAAAAGTTTGTTGATAAGTTTGATTCTTTAAAAAGTGAAGATTTTGAGGTTTGTTTTGAAGAATATTTGAATGATTATATGAAAAAATATGTTCTTAAGCTTTTTTTGAAATTAGATGATGATACTTTGATAAATATTATTTCTAATTTTGTTAATGAGAATGTTGGAAAAATAAATTCTTATTCCGAAGCTTTGATAGGATTAGAAAAATTGTCATCTTTTTTTGGAAATGTACATTTTTTACCATTACCGGATTTGTTTTTGAAATTATTAAATAATAATGTCGTTATCTCTAAAATATTTGAGTTAATTGTTAATAATAATTTTGAGGATATTAAAAATAATAAAACTTCTAAATTGTTTGATAATAATATGTCTGTTTCTTTGATTGAAACTTATTGTATAACAAATAATATAGAAATTTTAATGAATAATAATTTTAATGGTAATTTTGACCCTTATGAAAATGTTGATAATTTGGATGGTATTGAACCCATGCGTCTTTATTATCAAGAGATTAATCGTCCTCTTTTATCTTGTTATGAAGAAAGAAAACTTATTTATGATATGTTAAATGGTGATGTTAATGCTGAAAAAACATTGATAGAAAGAAATTTAAGATTGGTGTTTAAAATTGCTAAAGTTTTTACATATCGTGGAATAGATTTTGATGATTTAGTTCAGCAGGGAAGTTTAGGACTTATAGAAGCTGTTAGAAAATTTGATCCTCGTATGTATTATAGACTTTCAACTTATGCTACTTATTGTATAATAGGCTCAATAACTAGATATATAAGTTATAATAGTAGTGTTTTAAGAATTCCAGAAAATAAATTTTATAAATTAAATTATTTTATGGAAAAAAAATTACTTTTGGAAGATTCTTTAGGTAGAGTTCCAACTGTACTTGAAATGTCAGAAGAACTTAATATGCCAGTAGGTTTGGCTAGTGATTTATATAATTTACAGAATGATGTTGTTAGCATGAATGAAATTATTAATGATGATATTAATGGTGAGCTTGGGGATTTAGTTATTGATAATGATATGCCTATTGAAACATGGTATGAGCTTGAAGCTTTAAGTGGTGATATAAAAAAATTATTTGAAAATAGTAGATTGAAAGCAAATGAGATTTCTGTGCTTGTTTTAAAATTTGGATTAGATGGTAAAGGTGAAAGAACTTTTGAACAAATATCAAGTATGTTAGGTTTAACTTATCAAAGAATACAGCAAATTAAAGATAAAGCTATTTTAAAACTTAGAAATTCTTCATCGATAGATAATTTTGCTATTTATATGGATGATCCTGATATGGTTATTTCTAATATGAAAGCTATTTCTGGGTATTTGGATTTAGATATTTTGGGGAAAGACTGTTATGAGCAAGAATATCAAGATATTAAGAAAAAGCTTGATAGTATTATAGATTCTTGTTGTTTAAATGAAATAGAAAAAGAAATGTTAAAATTAAGATGTGAATTATCTGATGGAAAAGAAACGAGTATAGTGGATATTGAAAAAACTCTTGGTATTTCTTATGGTAAATTGTTACATGATATGAAATTGATTATGCAAAAAATAGAAAAATCTCCATTTAGAAAAGATTTTAATAGTTGCTATAATGAATTGATTTTAGTATCAAGAAAATTAAAAGCTATTGATTCTATAGAAAATGGTGAATGTTTAAATAGTAGAAAATTAAAAAAATAATAGATGATGTAATATCTAAAATTTATAATATTTAATGATATAATATGTTTAGGAATGGGATATTTTATGAAGTTAGTTGTAGATATTATAGATAATGATAATTTAGGAAATGGTGTTGCTTTTGTTTCTGGGAAGAAAGTTTTTATACCTAATTGTATAAAAGGAGAGCAAGTATTAGTAGATATTTTTAAGGAAAAGTCACGATATTCTTTAGGAAAGGTTATAAAAGTATTGAAACCTAGTTGTGAAAGGGTGGAAGTTAATTGTCCTTATTTTCCTAGTTGTGGTGGTTGTTGTTTTTTGAATTTTGATGCTAATTTAGAAAAGAATATTAAATTAAATTATTTAAAGAAACTTTTTCCTGATACTGTTGTAAAAGATATAATTTTTGAGGATAAGTTATTTTATAGAAATAAGGTTGTATTACATGTTGTTGATGGGAAGATTGGTTTTTATAAGGAAAAATCTAATGAATTATTAGAAATTGATTCTTGTTTACTTTTGGATTCTAAAATTAATTTTATTTTAACTAAGATTAAGTCTCTTTCTTTAACTTCTGGTGAAGTGATGATTCGTTCTACTTTGAATGGGCAAATCATGGTTAGTTTTACGATGAATGTTGATATTTCTTCTTTGAGGGAATATGTTGATTCTATATATATAAAGGATAAATGTGTTTATGGACAACCTTATCTTAAAGAGGTTATTAATGGTGTTGTTTTTACAATATATCCAAAGGCTTTTTTTCAAGTTAATACTTTACAGATGATTCGTTTGTATGATGTTATTGCACATTATGTTGGATATGGAGATAGTTTGTTAGATTTGTACTGTGGAACTGGGACAATTGCTATTTATCTCAAAGATAGATTTAAGCATATTTTAGGAATTGAGGTTGTTGATGAAGCAATAAGTAACGCTAATTTAAATAAAAAACTTAATAATATAGATAATATTGATTTTATTTGTGATGATGTTGATAATATTGATGTTAGTGATTATTCAGTTATAGTGGTTGATCCTCCGAGAGGGGGACTTTCTAATAATGTTATTGATAAGTTAGTTAAAAATAAAACCAAAAAGATTGTTTATGTTTCTTGTAATCCTAATACTTTAAAAAGGGATGTTGAGAATATGAGTTTTTATTATGATTTGAAAGAAATTACTCCGGTTAGTATGTTTTATAGAACAAAACATGTGGAGTGTGTATGTTTGTTAAATAGAAGGTAAACATTTATAAAATATGGATAGATGAATCGATTATTGAATTGTTAAAAAAATAAAAAAATAGAAGCGATGATATTTGAAATAAGAGGTAAACAGGTTATTCTTTCTTTTGAGTTATTTGTAACTAAATGTCATAGCAAAATAGTAATTTACTACGATATTTGCAAGCCAATGCCAGATTATAGTTATAATTTTGCAGACGCGTCTGCAAAATTATATATGATAGGAGGTAAAATATGATAGAAACAAGTGATTTTAAAATCGTAATAGATAGTATAGCAAATGAAATACAAATAACTCAATTAAAAATATTTCAAGATGCTAATGCAAGTATTTTGGATTTATATTTTTATATTGGTAAAATAATTGACGAGAAAATGTCTTGGGGCAATAAATTTGTTGATGAATTATCAACTGAATTAAAAATAAAATTTCCCTTTGCTAAAGGATATTCACCAAGAAATCTTCGCAATATGAGAAAATATTATTTATCTGTAAAAGATAATGATGAGTTAAGAGAACTTTCTCACAAAATTCCTTGGTCTCATAATAGTATAATTATGGATAGAGTAAAAGATATAAATCAAAAATGTTGGTATATTAAAGAAACATATAATAATGGTTGGAGTTATGATTATTTAGAAATTCAAATAAAGAAAAATGTATATGATAGACAAGTTTTAGGAGAAAAACCGAATAATTTCAAATTAACACTTCTACAACCACAAAGTTCTTTAGCAAAAGAAATAATGAAAGATCCTTATATTTTTGATGTTGGAGAATTAAGAGAAAATTATATTGAGAAAGATATTGAAAATGCACTAATTGAAAGAATTAAAATGACTTTGTTAGAATTAGGAAATGGTTTTAGCTTTATTGCTAATCAATATCGAGTTATTGTAAATGATGAAGAGAATTTTATAGATTTATTGTTTTATCATACTAAATTACATTGTTATATTGCAATTGAACTTAAAAACAAAAAATTTATACCTGAATATGTTGGCAAAATGAATTATTATTTATCAGCCTTGGATGATATTCTAAAAGGTGAAAATGATAATCCTAGTATTGGTATAATATTAGTAAGAAATAAAAGCAAATTAAATGTTGAATATGCCTTAAGAGATATAAATAAACCTATAGGTGTAAGTTCTTATGAACTACAAGAATATTTGCCTAAAGATATTTTTAATAAATTGCCAACTGAAGAAGAACTTAATTTGCATATAGATATTAAAAATGAATAATGTCATATGATAACTACAAGAGATGTGGTTAAGTTATACAAAATAAAAACAAAATCATAAATCAAACAATTAGAAGAAATATTATGAGATTTCTGAAAAGTTTTTGTTTATATTAATTATAATTATAAATTTGATGTTTGGATATCATAGTTTTATGGTACGTTTTTGGTAATTTATTATGTTTTTGTTTTGATGTATGTTATAATTTAATTAATTATTTGTTAGTTTAAAAGTTATTTTGTCTAATGATAAATTATATAATTAAAGTGAGAGATTTGTTTTGAGGTGTTGTTTATGTTTAAAGGTGATAAGATTTTAGTTCTTGGTTGTGCAAGAAGTGGATTAGCAGTAGCAAGATTTTTAGTTAAACGTGGAAATATTGTTATTGTTAATGATAGTGCTAAGAGGGAAAACTTAGATAATAATGTGATAAGTGAGCTTGAAGATATGGGTGTTTCTTTTATTTTGGGAGGTCATCCTGATGATTTACTTGATGAGAGTTTTAATTATGTTGTGAAGAATCCAGGAATTGCTATTGATCATAAATATGTTTTAAAAGCTAGAGAATTACAGATTCCAGTTATTAACGAACTTGAAGTGGCATATCAGTGTTTACCTAAAGACAAGAATATTACTTTGATTGGAATTACTGGAACAAATGGTAAAACTACTACTACAACACTTATTTATGAGATGATAAAAAAGAGTGGTAAAAGAGTGCATTTAGCTGGTAATATTGGATTTCCTCTTTGCAATTTTATTGATAAATTGGAAGATAATGATATTTTAGTTGTTGAAACTTCTTGTCAACAACTTGAAAATACTTTTGTTTATCGTCCACATATTGCTGTTATGACAAATATTAGTGAAGCTCACTTGGAATTTATGAAGACTTATGAACATTATAAATATGTTAAGAGTAAATTGTTTTTAATGCAAAATCAGGATGATATTTTGATTTTGAATCAGGAAGATAATGAACTTTTGGAATTAGCATCTAAGGCTAAAAGTACAAAGAAGTATTTCTCTTCAAAGGATTCTAAATCTGATTGTTATATTTTAGATAATGCAATTTATTATAAATGGGAAAAGATTATAAATCTTGATGATGTTAAGTTAATTGGGGTTCATAATTATGAAAATATTATGGCTGCAATTTTAGCTGTTAAAGAAATTGGTGTTGATAATTGTTATATTTGTGATGTTTTGAAGAATTTTGGTGGTGTTTCTCATCGCTTAGAATTCATTCGCGATGTAAATGGGGTTTCTTATTATAATGATACAGAGGCTACAAATATAAAATGTACACAGATTGCTTTATCTTCATTTAAAAAACCGATAATTCTTATTTTAGGTGGTTATGAACGTGGACAAGATTTTTATGAATTAAAAGATTATTGTAGTAATGTTAAGGCTATTTTTGCAATTGGTAGTTGTCGAGATAGAGTTGTTGAATTTGCTAATGATTTAGGTATTGAAAATTATAGTTTTGAATTTTTAAGAGATGCTATGTCAGAAATATTTAATTATGCTAAAAGTGGTGATGTTGTATTACTTTCTCCTGCTAGTGCTTCTTGGGATCAATATAAGCAGTGTGAAGATCGTGGAGATGAATTTAGGGAGTTAATAGAAAAATTGAATTAAAAATTGGTTTGGAGTGTGAAGTAATATGGAGCGAAAAGATTTAAAAAGAGAGGCTAGGGTATCTTTAAAGAAAAATTATTTTAAATCTGTTTTTATTTGCTTTATATTGGTATTTATATTGGGAGGAGGTTACCATTATATTACAAAGGATGTTTTGGTTGCACCTCATAATAATATAGTTAGTGTTACTAAAGATAGTATTTCATTTAAATATAAGTCTATTAAGGATGTTATTAATGATGTTGTTGTTCGTGATGAAGATAAAATAGACTCGAGATTTAATAGTGGAGTATTGTCTTTAATTTATAATGAAATAAAGGCTGCTGGTTCTTTTGTATTTGGAATTTTAAATGTTATTAATTTGGTATTTTTTCAAAATTCTCTTTCTTTGATTATTGTTTTGATTACAGGACTTATTTTATATTTTTTATTTCATGTTTTTGTAAAAAATGTTCTGATTGTTGGTGCTGATCGTTATTTTTTAGAAAATAGAAAGTATGTGGATACTGGTATTGATAAATTATTTTTTCCTTATAGAGTTAAAAGAACTTTAAAGGTTGCTTATGCGATGTTACTTAGGGATTTATATAATTTTTTATGGATGTTTACAATTGTTGGTGGAATAGTTAAACATTATTCTTATTTGTTAGTTCCATATATTTTAGCAGAAAATCCAGATATTTCTGCTAAAGAGGCTATTAAATTGTCACAGATGATGATGAAGGGTAGAAAATGGTTTGCTTTTAAACTTGATTTATCTTTTGTTGGTTGGTATGTACTTGGAATATGTACTTTTAATGTTGTTAATATTTTTTATGTTTTTCCATATTATAATGCTGTTTTAGCGGAGTTTTATATGGATGTTAGAAGATTTTATTTAAAAAATAAGTTAAGTTGTTATGAGTTATTAAATGATTTGTATTTAGAGGGTTCTGGCAATGACTTATCTTATCCAAAGGACAAATTTAGTATTCCTGAGGTAACACATCGTAAGTGGTTACGTTTTGATTATAAAAGGGATTATACAGTTCGTGATTATATATTATTTTTCTTTGCTTTTTCAATGATTGGTTGGATATGGGAAGTAGTTTTTTGCTTTTTTGATAATGGTATTTTAGTTAATCGTGGAACAATGTTTGGACCTTGGTTGCCAATTTATGGTAGTGGTGGACTTTTGATTTTGATTTTATTAAAACGTTTTCGAGATAAACCTTTGTTGTTATTTATTACATCATTTATTCTTTGTGGAATTGTTGAGTATAGTACTGCTTGGTATTTAGAAACTTTTAATCATATGAAGTGGTGGGATTACAGTGGATATTTTTTAAATATTCATGGAAGAGTTTGTCTTGAAGGATTATTGGTGTTTGGACTTGGTGGTTGTTGTTTTACTTATTTTGCTGCGCCAATGATTCAAAATTTCTTTAGAAAATTTAAAGATAAAACTTTGAATATTGTTTGTATTATATTGATTAGTCTATATTTAATTGATTCTATTTATTCTCACTTTTATCCTAATCATGGTGAGGGTATTACTTATTCTGGTTGTTATGAAGTTGTAGATATTATAAAACAGTAATGAATTTTATTTCATTACTGTTTTTGTGTTTTCTTTTCTTTGGTAAAGAAGTTTTTTAATAGTTCAATATATATTTTTTTGGTATCTTTATCTAAATCATTCAT
>CAZEAD010000039.1:0-8116 GCA_964510115.1 uncultured Mycoplasma sp. | reverse complement strand
CAACAACAGTTAAAAATGATTTTGATAGTATAGGACCATGGAGTGAAATAATAAGTTATAACTATAATACCACTTCTAAACAAATAACAGCATATTATGGAGACTCCAACTTCAAATTTGATGGAAGTAATGGAGAAGTATTAACAAAAATACCAGAGTTTTATTGGAAAAGGGAGCAAAAAGATGGTTATGAATATATATACATATCAAAAGCCAATTTAAATGGATTTACGAAGAGTGAAGAGTTCTCTGTAGGAAGATATCCAATGTCAGGATCTAATGAAGGAGTTCATAGTAAAAGTGGTGCTACACCTCTTGTCAACACAACTATAACTAATTTTAGGACATATGCTAGAAACTTAGGAACAGGATTCGGGCAGATGGATTGGCATTATTTCATCTTACAAATGTTATATTTAGTAGAGTATGCTGATTATGATAGCAAAGCTATCTTAGGAAAAGGCAATAGCGAAGGTACTAGTGCGGTTGAAAGTGGAGGCTGCGATTTTCTAGGTATGAAATCAGGAAGTGTCGATAAATCAGGCCAAACATCAATGATCTATCGAGGAATAGAAGACATATATGGCAACGTATGGCAATTTGTAGATGGAATAAATTTTAGCGGTAATCAAGCCTATATATGTAATAATCCAAATCAATATAATTCAAATACCCTTAATGATTGTTATAAACCAATAGGATATACTATTCCTACATCTAATGGATATGTTTCTCGATTAGGTTATGATTCTGATAATCCAATGGTTTCTTTTCCTATCGAAATAGATGTAAATGCAGATGGAATTAATAGTTTTGGAACCATAGGCGCTCATTTTTGGGCAAATTCCAATGTAAATAGTACAGCTCGTACTGGCGGTTCAAATGGTAGTAAATCCCGAGCTGGTTTGTGGTCTTGGTTTTGTAGCGATGCTCCTTCAACGTCGTATGAATATCTCGGAGCTCGTCTTCTAAAAAACAGTTAAATGGGAGTAGAAGTAGTTAGCATCTCATTAATAAATTCATTCATTTCATATAAAAAATTAAATTTATTATAAACTTGGCTTTCTTAACTTCCTCCAACAAAACTCTTTACACATATTCTAAAAAATATTTGAAAACCAAAGTAAAGTATGCTAATACAAATATATAAATAAAAATAGCATACTTTTTGTATGTAAGGTCAAACAAACTATACAAACAAATATTCTCCAAGATACCTCAAATAAAACGTCATTAAAAAATTAAGAAATTGAACGTTCTAATATTCTTTTTAATAGCTATATCATTATTTTCAGAAACTGGTACATCACAATTAACATATATCTCGGGATGTTAAAAACAATCAATTTTATTCTTTACTTTTTGTCAATAAAATGATAGTATTAAATTGAAGATAATGATAAATGATAGTTGGAGGAATAAAATGAAGAAATTAAATAAAAAAGGATTCACTTTAATAGAACTATTGGCAGTAATTGTAATATTAGCAATTTTAGTAGCAGTAGCAGTTCCTGCAGTTACAAGATATTTGGGAACAGCTAGAAAAACAACTTATGTTTTAAATGCCAGCGGAGCAATCGAAGCTGTAAGAGAAGAACTACAAACAAAAGGTTATACTGCTGATGTATATTATGCTTTAGATGATATTAACGTTTTGTTAGATAAAAAACTAGTGAAAAGTAGTTATGGATTACCATACACAAAAGATTCTTATGTTGCAGTAAGATTTGATGAAGAAGGTATCGCAACATATTCTATATGTTTAACAGATGGCAGCAATGGTTATGGTTCTAATGACACAGCAGTATTGGAAGCTGATATCAGTGAAGATAGCCTATACACAGGAAGAACCGGAGCAAAATGTACTGCCCCAACAGATATTTCTAGAATACAATAATTAAGCACCAACAGTGCTTTTTATTTTGGAAAATTAATGAAAGACCTATAAAAAATAAAAACGTTGTGTTAAAATCAATATGGGTGATAAAAATGTTAATAATCGGTTCACATGTTAATTTTAATAAAGAAACTCAGCTTTTAGGAGCTCTAGAACAAGCTCTATCATATAATGCTAATGCTTTAATGCTTTACACTGGAGCACCTCAAAATACTAAAAGAAGTTCTATGAACGAAAAACTTACAAAAGAAGCTAAAGCAAAGATGCAAGAAACCAACTTTTCTATAGAAAATATTATTGCACATGCTCCATATATAATTAATTTAGCTAACAATAATAATCAAGAACAGTATAACTTTTCCATTAATTTTTTAATTGAAGAATGTCAAAGATGTCAAGAACTTGGAATCAAAAAAATAGTTCTTCATCCAGGAAGTCATGTTGGTATAGGAAAAGAACAAGGAATAATCAATATAGCAAATGCTTTAAATAAAGTTCTTCCTAATACCAATGAAGTAACAATTCTTTTAGAAACAATGGCAGGAAAAGGAACTGAAATAGGTAGAAATTTTGAAGAATTAAAAATGATAATTGATAAAGTGATTTTAAAAGAAAAAATAGGAATCTGTCTTGATACCTGTCATCTTTCTGATTCTGGTTACGATGTAACAAACTTTGATAATATAATTGCAGAACTAAAAAAACACAACCTTTTAGAAAAAGTAGGCTGTATTCATTTAAACGATTCTAAAAATCCAATGGGTTCTAACAAAGACCGCCATGAGAATATTGGCTTTGGTTCAATACCTTTTGAGAGTCTTTTAAAAATTATATATCATCCAACTTTTGAAAATATTCCCAAGATTTTAGAAACTCCATGGGTTGAAGACAAACCACCATACAAAGAAGAAATCGAAGAAATAAAAACTAAAACCTTCAATCCCAATTTAAAAGAAGACATAAAAAAAGAAAACTAACTAGTTTTCCTCGTTGTCCTTGTTTTCATTATCCAAAACTTCAATTGCTTGAGTAGGACAAGATTCTTTTGCCTCCATAACCTTATCACGATTTTCTTCTTTTACAGTTTCGTTTAAAGCAGTAGAAACACCCTCATCATTAAAATCAAATTCTTCTGGAGCAATTATTGTACAAGCTCCGCAACCTATACACAAACTATCAATTACTTTTGCTTTCATTTCTATACCTCCATACACATTATAAAAAGAAAAAATTAAAAAGTAAATATATTTTAAAAATTGCGATTATATGATACAATTAAGAAAATAGGTGATTCAAAATGAATAGTAGAATGGAAAAATATAATACTGAAGTAGCTTTAAAAGAAAGAACAGCTAAAAATAAGAAATTATATGACGAGATTCAAGATATGAACATTGATTTCATTGATATAAATGTCGATGATAGTGTAGAGTTTGATCCTAACAAAATCGTTAAGAAAAAACGCACAGATTACCAACAATTAAAAAAATTGGATATGCTAGTAGAAAGACCTATTACAAGATCAGAACCCAAAGAAGTTGTAAGAGAAAATAGAGTATATGATATCAATGAAATATTATCTAGTGCTAGAGAGCATCACAAAGATGAAGACAACAAAAAAAGATTATTAAACACTGAATATAACATACTAGCAAAACTTGATATAGCTAACCTAAATACAGAAGAAGATCTTTCAACAGCTAATCTCCATTCATTAATTGAAAGCATCAATCAAAACGAACTTCAAACCAAAAAAAATAATAAACCTATCAAAAAAACACGTTTTGTAGAAGAAGACGATAAGGACTTATTAAACGAATTAATGGGAGATAAAGAAGAACTTCACTTAACAGAAGATTTATCTAAGGCAGTTTTAGAAGAAAAACAAGACAAAACAGAAAATTCCAAACAAAAAGATTTAAGAAAAGAAATCTTTGAAGATAAAGAAGATACTCTAGATAAAAGCGAGACTTCTACCACTTTAGTACATGAGCTGGAGGCTACTAAAAAACTAGAACTATATGAGAAAAAAAGTAAAAAAATTCTTATCCTAGTAATACTAATGGTAACAGTTTTATTTGCCATTGGAGGATACCTAATATACCAATATTTTTTCAATTAAAAGAATTTTTAAACATCAAATTTAAAGTTCTTTTTTTCTTAAATAAAAAGGCAAGTAAGCAAATATAATTTAATATGAATAAAATGAAACTAAAAAATAGAAAAAAGAAAATAAAAATAAAAATACTAATGTTTTTATTTCTAATCATGTTATTAATACCTATATTTAACCATATTACCAAAGCAGCAGGAGTCCTATACCTTGAATATGCCAAAATTGAGGTTGAAAAAATCATGACCAATATTATAAATGACTCCATAACAGATGAAGTTTTACAAGAACTAGAAAATCAAAACCCTTATAATATTATAAGAAATAACACTGGAGAAATAGAAATGGTTGACTATAATTCTCTCATGGCCAATATTTATTTGCGAAAAATTACAGCCAACATTCAAGATGGTCTAAACTCTTTAGAAAAAAAAGATAATATCGTTTTAGAAATATCTATTTTTTCATTATTTAATAATCCATAAATAAATAATCTAGGACCCACAATCAAAGTTCGAGTAAAATCAATAGGTAAAATAGAAAGCAGAATGATAACAGATATTAAAGAATATGGACTAAATAATTCATTTATTGAAATGTCTGTTTATGTCGAAGCCAAAGAAAAAATAATACTTCCTATAATTTCCGAAGACATAACAGTTACCAATAAAATACCTTTATCTTATAAAATAGTAAATGGAAAAATACCATCTTTCTATGGAGGATATGGGATATTTGGTAACTCATCACTCAGAACTAATTAGAATTTAAAAATACAAAATTATTTTAAAAACTTTAAGTTTGACATTATAAGTGATACAATTAAAAAGGTGAGATAAATGGAATATATATTCAATAACAATAAATATATTATCGAAAAAGATGCTAATGTAATATTTAACTATGAAGAATTAAAAGAAAAAATAACTGACTACTTTTTAGACTATGACTATATTTTAGGAGACATGTCCTATAATAAAATTCGTTTAAAAGGCTTCAATGATCCTGAAAATAAAAAATGTACAAAAATAAATGATATAAATAACCTTGAAACTTATTTAAAAGATTATTGTGCTTATGGATGTAAATATTTTCTTTTAAAAAAGTTAAAATAAAAATCTTGTTACTAAAACAAGACTTTTTTATTTATCTTTAATTCTAAACAAATTATAACTTGGAACAGAGAATAATCTAATATTAAAAAGACTACAACCTATACCATTTGAAACATATAAATCATTATCGTTTACTTTATAATAACTAGAATAATACTTTTTACCTTCCATTGGCAAAGCAAGTTTTTTAATACCAGGAATATTAACCTGTCCATTATGAGAATGTCCAGACAATATCAAATCTGCTTTACCAGAAGCAATTCTATCAGCAAAATCAGGTTCATGAACCAAAACAATTTTATAATAATCTTGAAACTTATCCTCATTTAAACAACTAATATCAGGTTCTCCATACAAAACATCATCAGTTCCAAATATCATAATTGGTTTATTATCTTTTTTATACACCAAATCATAACTATTTTTTAAAACTGTAAAATCACTATTATTAAATACTGTCAAAGAATCATCTTTTAACATATCATGGTTCCCATAAACACCATATTTTCCCAAACCAGCTTTTAAGTTATTTAAACTATTAGTAAGTATTTTAATATCCTCATCAGTCATATTATAAGTTTCTTCAATTAAATCGCCAGTAAAAACAATAATATCAGGCTTAGAACTATTTAATTTTTCAATAACTTTATCAATATTTTTCCTATTTATAGACGATCCATAATGTAAATCAGAAAAATGTAAAATCTTAACTCCTTCAAAGCCCTTACTTATTTTTTCACTTTCAATCACATGTTCATGAATAAATAAAAGTTTGGGTTCAATAAAATAAGCATAACTAAAAACACTAACTCCTAAAATAATTAAGAAAACTAACACTTTTTTTATTCCTTTCTTAAAACTTTCTTTCTTATAAGAACGTTCTTGTTCTTCTAACTTTTCACTTCTTGTATTCATAAAATCACCTCAAAAACCAAAGGCATTAACGAAACCGCAAAAGCAAACAAATTATGAAAAGCATGCATAAAAATCGAGCAAAAAATATTATCGGTTTTAGAATACAAATAAGCAAAACAACTACCAACAACTCCATAAGGAATAATATACACCATTTCTGATAAATTTAAACCTCCATCACTAGTAAACAATCCTGCAGTAGTATGAATAAAACCAAATACTAAACCAGAAACAATTATATATACATATTTATTATTTATAAAATCACTAATACTTTTTCTAAAAATCAATTCTTCTACCAAAGGAGCATATATAACAGAAGAAAAAAACATATATAAAGGCGCAGCAGTTAAAATATTTTGAATTTCTTCTTCATTTTGAGACATATCTCCTAAAAAATAAAAAATAATTAAATTAACAATAATCATTAAAGCAAATCCTACTAACCAACATTTAATTGAAAAAGGAAAATACTCTTTAAAGTTTTTAAAATAATCTTTTATATCCGAAATAATAGTCTTTCGATATACTAAACAAATAACAAATAATACTAACAAATTACACAAAAGTGAAATACCAATCAATGAATTAAAAGGTAACCCCTTAAGATTAATTCCAAATAAAGTAAGAATAACAATAATTACATCAGCAAACAACATTTGAAATAAAAATAAAAAAATGAATTTTACAAAATTTTTAATATTCATTCTATCACATCCTACAAATATTATAATTAGAAAAGAAAAATTAGTAAATAAATAACTAAAAACTTAAAAAAAGTTTTACAAACAAAAAACATAGTGCTATAATACTTGTAGCAACGGAGTGGGACAACCCACTCTTTGTATTTTTCTAAAGGAGAAATTCATTATGATATTTGATAGTATAAAACACATTATGGGGCAAAATAAAAATCAAAATATCGGTAATGGTAACGCCATATGTTTATTGCCACCAGTTGAACAACCAGATTCTACTTGCCAAAATCTTTCATATAATGAGCCTGAAGCAACAGTAGTAAATAGTGTATTAGAATACAAAGCAGCCTTAAAAAGAGGAATAACTGAATTTGATTTTAGTGAATTTGAAATTGCTGGACAAAGCATCGAAGATGTAAATTTTCAAAACCGCAATTTGACAATTAACTTAAATCAAATGCCAATACCTACTAAACGTGTGATAAATCGCACTAAAGGCTTTTATGAACTAAATGATTCATTTAAAGAATTATATATTTTTCTAAATAACACTAATTTACAAGGAAATACTGTAATCGGAGAACCAGCATCATTTAAAACCATAACAAATGATTATGTTTATATTTTCTATAGTGAAACAACATTTGATGAAACATACAAAAAAAGACATCCTAAGTATTTTTTAAGTGATGAAACTCCAACAGCATTAAAAGAAAAGTATTATGGATATGACACAATTATGATTAATAAATTTCATTCTTATATCAAAAGAAAAACTTTAACATTTGAAGAATACATGCAATATTATGAATTCCTTCATGATAAATATTTAGGAAATCTTCAAATCAGTAATACAGACCTTGCTAAAATAAGATTAATAGAAATTTATGGTCTTGCTAAAGCCAATGAAATATTAGTGAAATTATCTAAATCATTTATTCCAATACACAAAAGTTTAGAGATAATTTCTCATATGACCGATGAAGAGTTACAAAACATTTCTTATAATCAATCCGAGGTTATTAAAAATGATTTAGCATTAATAACCCAAAAAAGAAACCAAATTAGAATAAGAACAAATTAATAAGGAGTAAATCATGGAAAATATAAAAAAAGTATTAACAGAACCATTAAAAGAAATTAATATGCAAATAGCCGAAATAAAATATGAAAACAAAACACTATCCATAACTCTAGATAGTCAAGAAATAATTGATGTAGACAAAATAGTCTTAGCGACAAATATTATTTCACCTATTTTAGATAAATATGATTTCATCAAAGAAAGTTATACATTAGACATTTCATCAAAAGAAAAAGGAGGTAATTAAGATGAATGGAAAAGAATTATTAAAAGCAGTTGAAATTTTAGAAACAG
>CAZEAD010000038.1:0-8266 GCA_964510115.1 uncultured Mycoplasma sp. | reverse complement strand
ATAAAAATGGAAGTAATAGGAATAATTGCAGAATATAACCCTTTTCATAATGGTCACTTATATCACATAAAAAAAATTAAAGAATTATATCCCAACTCTTTATTAATCGCAGTAATATCCACATATTATTGCCAAAGAGGGGAACTAAGTATTATAAATAAATGGGATAAAACCCAAGTAGCACTAAATAATAATATTGATTTAGTAATAGAATTGCCATTCGTCTACTCTACTCAAAGCGCAGATATTTTTGCCTATGCGGCATTAAAAATACTAAATGAATTAAAAGTCTCAAAAATAATATTCGGCAGCGAATCAAACGATATTTCTCTTCTAACAAAAATAGCCAAATCACAGTTAAACAATCAACAATTAGATAATAAAATAAAAGAATATCTAAAAAATGGATTAAATTATCCAACAGCCCTATCAAAAGCAATAAAAGAAAACACCACTCTAGAAATTAAAAATCCTAATGATCTTTTAGGAATTTCCTATATTAAAGAAATATTAAAAAATAATTACCCTATTACTCCCATAACAATTCAAAGAACCAATGATTATCATAGTACCGAAGTAACATCAAAAATAGTAAGTGCTAAAGCTATTAGAAATTTAATTAAAAACAACCAAGATATTACTCCATACTGTCCTAAAAATAACATTAAAAATTATTATAACATCGATATCTTTAACACTGTAAAATACAAAATAATCTCTGATCAAAACAATCTGTCAACATATCTAACCGTAGATAAAGATATTGAAACAAGAATATTAAATTCTATTAAAAAAGCAACATCATACCAAGAATTAATTGAGCTAATAAAAACAAAGCGTTATACCTATAATCGTCTAAATCGTATGACGATTCATATCCTAACTTCACTTACCAAAGAAGAAGCACAAGAAACAACCATAGATTACATTCGTATCCTAGGAATGAATAAAAAAAGCCAAACATATTTAAAAAATATCAAAAAAACAACAAGTATTCCTATCATCACTAGATATAAAGATATTAATAGTCCTCTATTAAAAATTGAATATCGCTCAGTCCAAATATATTCCTATTTAACAAACGATCCTTATATAATAGAAAGAGAACTAAAAAAACCTATTATTCAATAGGTTTTTTATCATCTTTATTTTCTTTTTTACTAGAACCATTTCTAGGTTTCTTTTTAGTACTAGATTTCTTTTTTGGTTTCTTTTCTTCTTTTGAAGAACTATCATCATCTTCATTAGCATCTTTTACAACAACAGTAGCTTCAGTAATTTCAACAGAAACATTATTATTATAATTATATTTGATTACATAAGCTTCGATAAAATCCAATACAGCATAAACAATCAAAATAGCTCCTACTATTTGAATCATAGCTTCTAAACTTCTAAGTGGATTAAATAATAAAACAATACCAATTCCTAGACAAAGCAAAGAAATTATTAAACTGACTTTCCAATTATCATTATTAGCTTTCTTTAAACTAACAACATCATCCAACTTAATAGCACTATTTATTACAACAATAACACCTAAAGCATATGGAAGTAATTTAGCAATATCATCTTTCTTAAAAACTAATAATAAAGCCAATATAATAAATACAACTCCATAAACCAATCCATATCTACTAGAATTAGAATCATCTTTAACAATAAATGTTTTATAAAGTCCAAACAAGCCTATAACAAAAGTAACTAAAGCCAAACTATAAGATACAACACTCATTATTTGACCTGGAAAAATCATTAATAACAATCCAAAAATTAAAAAACATAAAGTAATAACCATTGATGCAAAAAAACCTTTTCTATCTTTCATACACACCTCTTCTAAATATAAGTTCCTGCTTCAGCAACAGAAACAAAAAACAAAATAAATGCTAGTATTGTAAAAACAACATCTACAATTACTCCAACCAAAGCTCCAATCCCCGCTTTCTTTGCTGACAATGGCTTAGTAGGCTTCCAAACCAAATACAAAATAAGACCTACAATTGGAATAAAAAAACCTAGTACAGCCCATCCAAAAGATCCTGTATCAACATTATCAGTATTGTTAAAATTATTAGCATTCTCTACTAAACTAGTTTTACAATTTTCACAATAACCATTTTCTAATTTAGCTCCACATTTTTCACAATAATTCATAAAATCCTCCTATCTTATATAAACAATTATACCATTTTCCAATATTTTGTAAATAAAAATACTACTAAACAATAAAAAATATCAAAATAAAAAAAGAACTATTGTTCCTCTTTAGTAATTACTTTTGTACCTTTATATTCACCGCAATTTTTACATACACGATGAGACTTTATAATCTCACCACATTTTGGACATTTAGTTGTAGCCTTTGCACTTAATGCCATATGTGCTCTACGAGTTGCTCCTCTAGTTTTTGAAACTTTTCTTGCTGGAACTGCCATACTATCACTCCTTCATTTTCCAAATTTGACGTTTCTGTCATTGCTTCTTAAATTATACATTAATTTTTGGAAAAATACAAGATTTTTTTATCATTTAGCCAAATAAAACAAACTAAACAAAATATCTGTACTAAAACAACATCCTAAAAACTATCCATTTCCACTTATAATATCCCTAAAAATTTTAAAATACAGTTCAAACATATTAATCTTATCAATATCAGAAGTAGCCACTACTGGTACTTTAGACTTAATCTGATTATCTACTTTAATATATAAAATACCAACCTCATCACCCTTACTTATAGGATAACTAATATTATTAATATCCAAATCATAAACATAATTTTGTTGCTTTTCAATCTTCTTTTTAAGTAAAGTAACATCTCTACTAACCATTACTTCAAGTTTATCACGACTAGCTTTCTCTAATTTTTTGCTTCCAACAATATCACCTTTTTTAAAAAGTTGTTTAGCCTCATACTGATTAAAACCATAATCTAATAAATTCATAGCCTCTGTATTACGAACATTACTATTATCATAACCAAGTCCAACCATAATAAGTCTTAAATTACCACGTTTCGCAGTTGCCGCAATACATCTTTTTGCATCATCAGTAAAACCAGTTTTCAAACCATCTGCACCTTCATAAAAACGTACTAATTTATTAGTATTAACAAGCCAACTTTTATTCTTAGTATTTTCTCTAATATAACCTTCATAAATACTTGAGTAATCCAAAACCTTTTCATAATTCAACAGTTCTCTAGCAATCATTGCCATATCATAAGCACTAGAATAATGTCCTTCCTCATCCAAACCAGTAGAATTCTTAAAATAAGTATTCTTAAGTCCTAATTCCCTAGCCTTTTTATTCATCTGAGCAACAAAAGCCTCTTCACTTCCAGCCATCCTTTCTGCTAATAAAACCATAGCATCATTAGCGGAAGCCATTACAACACCTTTAATTAAATCATTTACTGAAATCTTTTCCCCTACTTCTAACCAAATCTGTGTTCCACCCATATTTTTAGCATTTTCTGAAACAGTAAGAATTTCATCAAGCTTTAAACCACCCTTAGATATATCATCAAAAATTAACACAAGACCCATCATTTTAGTAAGAGACGCAACACTAACAGGTTTATTGGCATCCTTGTTATACAAAATTTCCCCACTAAAAGCATCAATCAAAATTGCATTTCTAGCATTCTTTGTAATATCAACAAACTCTTTCTCATCATTATTATCCTTAGCATAAACAGGTAAAATACCCAAAATAGAAACCATAATAAGAAATAAAACAATTCCCTTTTTCACACATAACACCTCTAATAAATTTTTATGTCGACTTAATTTTTTTAGACTTATTTTTACTTTTATTTCATAAATTTTAATGCTAGAATAAATAAAGAAGGTGATAAAATTGAAAAAATATGTACTAGCAATTATAATATCAATTATAATTTTCTTAGGAATAATAGGATTTATCTACAAAGATGAAATATCAAGATTATTTTCTGAAGAAACAAACACAGAGAAAGAAAATGAAACAGAAAATAAACCAAAAGATCCTTATCTTGAATATAAAAAAATCCCATATTTTAAACAAGAGAATTTAAATCGTTACCTAGCATATCAAGAAAAAAACAAAGAATTATCAATAGAACAAATAATAACTTATGTCAATATTGGTCTAGATTATGAATTTTATTCTTATATTCAAGAAGCAGATATGAGTAAAGGATACCAAATATTAACCAATAAATATCTTAAACTACCAAGTACATATGAACCAGACGATCTAGAAGAAATAAGCAGTAAATATTTTATATCTGGAAATGCTTATGTTAGAAAAATGCGTCATGAAGCAAAAGTAGCATTTGAAGCCTTGTCAGAAGCATCAATCGCCAATCAAACACCAGTCTATGGCCAATCTGCTTATCGCGAATATGAAAAGCAAGAAAAATTATATCAAAATGCTGTTTCAGAAATGGGACAACAAAAAGCTGACAACGATACCGCAAGACCAGGTCATTCTGAACATCAAACAGGTTTAACAATAGATGTTTCTTCAACCAAAGCTGGTAATATGTTAGTATTTGAAAAAACTACATCATATACCTGGATGCAAAACAATGCCCATAAATATGGATTCATCTTACGTTATCCAAAAGATTATGAAAATATTCATGGTTTCATGTATGAATCATGGCATTATCGTTATGTTGGCGTAGAAGTTGCAACAGATATGCATGACAATTATCCAAACCTAACCTATGATGAATATTACTATCAAAACATTGATAAATAATAAAAAAGGGCCAAGCCCTTTTTTATTATTTAAAATATTTATTTTCTCTTTTTTCCTCGCCAAGATTAGTAATATCACCATGTCCAGGATAAATAACAACCTCGTCTGGATACTTCTTAATCTTTTCAATACTGCTAAGCATATCATCATAAGAACCAGTTGGTAAATCAGTTCTTCCAATATCATGGTTAAACAAAAAATCACCAGTAAACATAATATTATAATCCTTAAAATAAAAACAAATACTATCCGCAGTATGCCCAGGCGTATAAATTACTTCAAACAAAAATTTTCCTAAACTACTATTACCTTCAAACAAATTATTAATATCATAAACAGGAATTCCATACATATCTTTAATTCCATCAACACAAAAATCATGATCACTATGATGATGTGTTATCAAAATAGCAACAGGATCCAACTCCATTTCTCTAATCCTTTTAACAATAAAATTTTCATCAGCCCCTGGATCAATAATTAAACATTTCTTATCAAAATAAACCAAATAACAATTAGTAGCTAAACTACCAACCTTTAAAACATCAACGTTCATTAAGTACCTTTATCCTCTCTTTATAAGCATTTATCAAATGACTTGTTGTAGCACATCCCATAAAACACACAACAGAATCATCCTCCGAATCCAACTTATCAATCGTATCAACATCAATTATCTCAGCCCCAGAAATCTTCGAAGTTATCATTGATGAAGAAACACCAGGATAATCCAAAGGATTCTCTCGATCACACAAAATTTCACTTAAATAAACCTTATCAGCAACACTCAAAGCACTTATAAATCCATCGCATAAATCCCTAGTTCTAGAATAAGTATTAGGAACAAAAACAACTACTAATCTTTTATTAGGAAATTTTTGTCTAACAGCATTCAAAGTAGCACTTATTTCTGTTGGATGATGTGCATAGTCATCCAAAATAACTCTATTATTAACATATTCAATTACAAATCTTCTCTTAGCATTAATAAAATTCTTAAAAGATTGCTTAATAACATCAACACTCACACCTTTGTTAAAACAAACATAAGCCGCAATCAAAGAATTCAAAATCATATGTTTTCCAAAAAGAGGAACCTCAAAACTAGCAATGAATTCTCCTTTTACATACATATCAAAACTAGAACCTTTATCAGTAAGTATAACATTTTTAGCCACTATATCATTATTTTCTTCAAAACCATAATACAAAACATCCTTAGCAAATTTCATATCTCTAATAGTATCCGAATCACCATAAACATAAATAGTATTTAAAGTCTTATCGGCAAATTGTAAAAACGTCTTTTTAATATCATCCAAATCTTTATAACATTCAGTATGTTCAAGTTCAATATTAGTTATTATTGTCTCACTAGGAGTATACTCTAAAAAATGTCTATTAAACTCATCAGACTCTAAAACAAAATATTTATTTTCTTTATTAGCGTATCCTTCCCCTGCTCCAATAAAATAATTACAACCAAAACTATTTTCTAAAACATGTTTAATAAGAGAACTAGTCGTAGTTTTTCCATGAGTTCCAGATACACAAATAGTATAAAATTGTCTTGTTAAATCACCTATTATTTCATTATATTTCTTGATTCTTAATCCAAGGTTTTTCATTCTCACAATTTCTTTATGATCATCACTAAAGGCTCTTGAATAAGTAACAATAGTATCAGTGTCCACTACATGATCATTATCATAATAAATTTTTATATTTCTCTCATCCAGACCCTTCTGAGTATATTTATAATCACTATAATCATCATAACCAGTAACATCATTTCCCAAATCACAAAGTATCTGAGCAAGAGTACTCATTCCACTTCCCTTAATACCAATACAATAATATTTCATACCATCATCCTCCATTAAAATATAATGTTATCTTAAATTTAATTATAACATTCATAACATAACTAAATTTAAACATCAATTCATAAATCATTATAAACAACTAAGCAATATTATAATCATCTTCCAAAGAAAATTCTACATTTTCATCTATCCACTCTTTACGAGGCTCTACATCATCACCCATTAAAACATTAACTCTTTTTTCAGCCAAAGATGCATCATCAATACCAACTTTAATTAATGCCCTAGTAAGAGGATTCATCGTTGTATTCCATAACTGTTCAGGATTCATCTCACCAAGTCCTTTATAACGACGAATAGTACACTTTTTACCAGAAGACTTATCTCTTAATTCCTCATTTGTATATGCATATTCTGTATTTTTACCTTCTGTAATACTATACAAAGGAGGTAAAGCAAGATAAAGTTTACCCTCTTCAATCAAAGGTCGCATATATCTATAAAAGAAAGTCAAAAGTAATACCTGAATATGAGCTCCATCATCATCAGCATCAGTCATTATAATTACTTTATCATATTGAATATCATCCTTGTCAAAATCACTACCAGAACCAGCACCAATTGTATAAATAAGTGTATTAAGTTCCTCATTTTTAATAATGTCTTCAAATTTCGTCTTTTCAGTATTCAAAACCTTTCCACGAAGAGGCAAAATAGCTTGAAAAGTACGATCTCTTCCCTGTTTTGCTGAACCGCCAGCAGACTCACCCTCAACAATAAATAACTCTTTTTTAGTACGATCTTTAGTAGTAGCAGGAGTAAGCTTTGCAGATATTAATTTTTCTTTAGTATTCTTATTTTTACCTTTTCTAATATCTTCCCTAGCTTTACGTGCAGCCTCCCTAGCTAATTTACTTTTTAAAGATTTATCTATAATGTCCATGGCAATCTTTTTATTTTCCTCTAAAAAGAAAGATAATTTCTCAAAAGTAACAGCATCAACAACTGTTCTAGCCTGTGGAGTTCCAAGTTTACCTTTAGTCTGTCCTTCAAACTGAAGTAAATCCTCAGGAATTTTTAAAGAAATAATTGCTGTTAATCCTTCTCTTACATCGCTTCCATCAAAAGCTTTATCTTTTCCTTTGAAAAAACCATTTTCCTTAGCATACTCATTAAACACTCTAGTAAGTGCAGTTTTAAAACCAACCTCATGAGTTCCCCCATCAGTAGTCTTAACATTATTTACAAAAGAAACAATGTTTTCATTATAAGTATCAGTATATTGAAAAGCTATCTCAACGCCAATATTATTTTTAGTTCCAGTAAAAGAATAAACATTATGTAAAGCAGTTTTTCCTTCATTAATCATCTCTACAAAAGAAGAAATACC
The DNA here is from genome assembly GCA_964510115.1 of uncultured Mycoplasma sp. Taxonomy (GTDB): domain Bacteria; phylum Bacillota_I; class Bacilli_A; order RF39; family UBA660; genus UMGS1572. The sequence continues at coordinate 295 of CAZEAD010000038.1, read as the reverse complement.
ATTTTCATAATGAAACTTTTCTTGTTTTTTATCTTCAAGATCAATAACTTCTACTGTCAAGCCTTTTAATAAAAAAGCTGATTCCTGCATTCTTTCACAAATTGTCGTAAAAGAAAAATCAGTAGTAGAAAAAATAGTATCATCTGGTAAAAATCTAACAGTTGTACCTGTTTTATTCGTAGTACCTATCTTTTTTAATGGTACTTCAACCTTACCACCATCACTAAATTTAATATAATATTCATATCCATCTTTTCTAATAACAACTTCCATCCAACGTGATAAAGCATTAACT
>CAZEAD010000037.1:0-8270 GCA_964510115.1 uncultured Mycoplasma sp. | reverse complement strand
TTGTTCCGCTAGCTCAGTCGGTAGAGCATTTGACTTTTAATCAAAGGGTCTGGAGTTCGAATCTCCAGCGGGACACCATTTTTTTTGCCTGAGTGGCGGAATAGGTAGACGCACAGGACTTAAAATCCTGCGAGGATCAAACCTCGTGCCGGTTCAAGTCCGGCCTTAGGCACCATCTGAATATAATTCGTATTTTTAGCGATTGTTTGATAGATAAGGTTCATAATGTTTGTTATTATGAACTTTTTAATTGCTTAAAATGCTAATTTGAAAAAGTGGTTTTTTGAAATAAAATATAATTAAAAAAAATTAAAAACATAATTGGGTTTAATAATAGACATTTATGGTAATTAGTGTGTAAAAAAGTGGAAAATAATAGCTATAGGTTAGATGAAAAATTTTGTTTTGTGTTTTGCCTAGAAAATATGTTTTAAAAGAGCTAAAACCACCTAAAAATTATAAAGTGTTGAAGAAGAACTCAAATTTGAAGTAACTGCAAATTGATACTTGATATGTGAATGATTAGAGAATAATCGATTAATATTGTTTAATGGATTTGAAGGGATTTAAATTTCTAATACAGGGTTATATATTAGTATATTTACTGTCATTGTCGTAGGAGTATTTATCTAGGATATGATTAACTAAAAAGAAAAGAGAAAATAGGTTCTAGTTAAATTTATTTTTTTTGTTGTTTTGGATATTTATAATTATTCCTAGGCAAGCAAAGAATGATAGAAGACTTGATCCTCCATAACTTATAAATGGTAAAGTAATACCGGTTATTGGAAGAATGCCAAAAGTCATGGATATGTTTTGAACTTGTTGGTAAAGAATAACTACTAGAAAGCTTGTAATGATATATTGGTTGGTTTTGTTTTTTTGTTTTTTTGCTAATATAAATAAATTGTAATCAAAGTAAATGATTGTTCCAAGTAAAAGTATAATTCCGATTAAACCAAATGATGATGCAAAAGAAGTAAATATAAAGTCGGTGTGTCCTTCAGGATAATATATGGGAATGTTTTTGTAACCATGTCCAAAAAGACCACTTGATGCTATAGCGATGATAGAGTTTTCTAATTGCATTCCTTGGGTGGAGTTCCAATCTAGGATGCGATCGAGGCGATAAAAGAAGGAATTACCAATTATTTTTATAAATAAATCTGATTGAAAAAAGAATAGATAGAGAATGATTCCAAGTATTATTATAATAATTGTTCCAAATAATACGAACCAACGAAGGCGAATTCCACTTAGAAATAGAAGAGTGATAAATATTATTAAATAGATAATTACTGCTCCTGTATCGGGCTCTAGAAATGTTAAAATGCTTGGTATTAAAACTATTATAAATAATTTTATTATTAATTTTAGTTCGTTTTTAAATCCTTTTATGGAGGAGTTGTTTATTATTTTTACTCCCATTAAAACTATGCCAATTTTCATGAATTCACTTGGTTGAATATTACCAAGGTAAGGAATAACAAACCAAGCTTTAATTCCATTGATACTTTGAGCAAAAAAAAGAAGTGCTAATAGTAATAAAACGTTTATAGAATATATTAAGAAGCTGTATTTTAAAATTTTTTTTATGCCTATTTTATATATTATTAATAGTATTAGAATTCCTAAAAGATAATTTATGGTTTGTTTAAGCGCTAGGTTACCATATGATGATGGTAAGAATATAGAAAAGCTATTAATGGCTAATATACTAATAATGTAAAAAATTATAAGTGGAAAGATAATTGATTTATTTTTTTTTAGATATGTTTTCATAGTAATATTATGGATAAAGTGGTTATGTTTTATGACTGTTTTTCATAAAATATATTAGATTTTAAAGGAGATGAGTTAAATGGATTTACCACATATTTTTAAACCTAATATTGATAAGGAAATTAATAATAATTCTAGTGTATATTGTTCTTTTTCTAAAGATGAAAAGCCTATTGCAAAAAGTTCTAATCAAGAAAAACCGCTTGATACTCTTAATAGACTTAGTAATGGAGGTTCATATTTATTTAATAAAAAGGTTCGAATTGTGACAAATGATAAGGTTTATAATACGAAAATTGCTGGGAAACTCGGGGATTATATTATTACTTTAGATAATGATTCAATATTGATTAATGATATTTTAAGTATTGATGAAATATAAAAAACTTCAGTTCATCTTTGAACTGAAGTTTTTAAATACAAGGTACATATGTATCATTTAAGCAACGTAAGGCACCAATACAATTTAGATTAATTGTAAAAAATGAATCAGTAGCAACATATGGTGTTAGAGCACTTGTTGCAACTTCGGGATTTGGTGCTAGTACTCGACAGGTACAGCAACAATCTTCAACTGCTTCGCAGCGGAATACTGTACTTGTTCCTTCTATACCATTTAATGTGTATGGCATTGACCATGCTGTATTAGTAGCACAGGTATAGAAACTTATTGGTCTTGTGTTATATACTGAGGAATTAGAATTAATTCCTAAATATGGGCGGTCGCATGTTGCTAGTCCTGAATCTATACATTCGCCTTGTTTTTGAAGTTTTATTATTGTACATAATGTATCTGTAAGACAAGAACAACTGTTATTTTCCATTTTACTTTTCCTCCTTTTAAATGCAGTCAATAAATGTGTCGTTTAGACATCTTAGAGCACAAACGCAATCACAGTTTAGTATAAAAAATGAATCAGTAGCAACGTATGGTAGTACTGATGTAGTATCAGGATTTGGTGCTAAAACTCTAAATGTTAAACAGCATCCACAAACTTTTTCAATTCTGAAGACACTAGAAGTTCCAGTTGTTGGAGTTCCTCCGACTGTAAGGGTATATGGCATTGTAATTAATTCATTATTGCAGTTGTAGCAAGTTACTGGTCTTGTATTAAAAACAAAACTGTTTGGTGTTCCACTTATTCCTAAGAAAGGTCTATCACAGGTATTAGCTATGTTATCTAATTTTTCAGATTTATTTTGTAAAACACATATAACTTCTAAAATATTAGATATACAGCATTTGTTATCATTCATATCTTCCACTCCTTTATTTCTTTCTAATATAAGATATTCATTATGATATAATTGGTGTATTATTAATACCTAGTATTAATATATGAAAAAACACTTTTATTTTTGACATGTTTCTTGTATAATGATAATAGGTGATTGTAATGAAATGGGAATATTTAATAATATTAGTTTTCTTTGTAATTATTTTATTAGCTATTTTAAAACTTAATAGAAAAGATATTAAGTTAGATATGAATAAATTGGTAGAGTATTTAGGTGGTAAGGATAATATAATTGATACAGAAATTAATATGTCAAGATTTATAGTAACAGTAAATGATGTTGATCTTGTTGATAAGGATGCTATTATTTCTTTGGGTGCTAAAGGTATAGTAGAATTGGATAATCAACTTAAGATTATATTAGGATCTAGTTCTAAACAGTTAAAGAAATATATTGATGACATGAAATAACAAAAATCTTTAATATATTACAATATTCGACAAAATATTACATGGTAATCGAGTACTATTTTAGTAGGTGATTATCATGTTTTTTTTGGAACAAATTATGTTTTGCTTGATTGTATTATTGTTTCCTATTTTTATTTACTTAATTTATATTGCTAATGGTAATAAATTAAGTAAGGGTAAAAAGATGTTATTGCTTGATATTGCTAATTTTTCAGCCTTATATATGTTGATTAGATATCAGCTTGTATATGATAAATCTATTTATTTGTTTTTGTTTATTAATGTTCCTTTGGTAATAAGTTTTTTAAATAAAAGATATTTTGCTAGTGCTATATTATCTGTTGTAATTGTTATATATTATTATTCAATATATAAAATAGATTTGGTTTTTTTGATAGTAGAGTATATAATTTATCATATTATATTTATTGGTTTGAAATTTAATAAAAAAAGTTATGAGTTTGTTTTAGATGTTTTTTGTTTTGTTAAGGGGATTATTTTATCTATTTTAACGATTTATATTTTTCCTGATGATAGGGATGTTTTTGTAGTAGTTTTTAAGCTTTTTGTTATTTTAATTATTTTTTATTTTGTGTGTTATATTGTTTTGAAATTAATTGATAAAGCTTGTGATATTATGTCTTTAAATTATTCTTTTAAAGAATTAAAAAAGGAAAAGACTTTAAAAAATGCTTTATTTCAGATTGTTCATGAGGTTAAGAATCCTTTGGCGGTATGTAAAGGTTATTTGTCAATGATGGATTATGATGATATTGATAAAGTTAAGAAATATAACAAAATTATTCAGAGTGAAGTTGAAAGAACTTTAGGTTTAATGGAAGATTTTAATGATTATACTAAGATTAAGATTAATGTAGAAGAACTTGATATTGTTTTGTTATTACAAGAAACTGTTGATTCTATGAAAATGATAATGAGAAAAGATGCTATTAATTTATCTTGTAGTTTGGTTGATGATGAAATTTATATTAATGGTGATTATGCTAGGTTAAAACAAGTTTTTGTAAATTTATTAAAAAATGCTATGGAGGCTATTAAAGATAGTGGTAATATTAAGCTAGAACTTATAAATGATAGTGATTTTGTGGTTATTAAAATTAGTGATAATGGAGTGGGTATGAATAAGGAAACTTTAAAAGAAATGGGTAAGATGTTTTACACTACAAAAAAACATGGTACTGGTATTGGTGTTGCTTTGTCTTATGAAATTGTTTCTCAGCATAATGGTAGTATTGTATATGAGTCAAAACCAAGAAAAGGAACTGTTGTAACGGTTACTTTGCCTAAAATTAAATAGCATTATACAAAACTAATGTTTGTTGTGATATACTATTATTGGTGATTGATATGGAGAGAATTATTATGCATATTGATGTAAATAATGCTTTTTTATCATGGACTGCTATTGATTTGCTTAATAATGGTTATCCTAAGGATATAAGGTGTTGTAATGCTATAATTGGTGGGGATCCTAAGGATAGAAGAGGTATTGTATTAGCTAAGTCACAATCTTGTAAAAAACATGGAGTTAAAACTGCAGATACTATTTATTCTGCTTTGAAAAAATGTCCAGATTTATTAATTTTTAAATCTAATTTTTCGTTTTATAAAAAAATGTCTAACAGTTTATTTAATTTACTTAAAAAATATACTCCTGATATTGAAATTGCTTCGATTGATGAGTGTTATTTAGATTATGGGAAAGTTTATAAATTATATGGTGATCCTTTAAAATTTGCTAAAAATATTCAAAAAGAAATATTTGATACTCTTGGTTTTACTGTTAATATTGGTATTGCTAATAATAAATTATGTGCGAAAATGGCAAGTGATTTTGAAAAACCAAATAAGATTCATACTTTATATTCAAATGAAATTGAAGAGAAAATGCACCCTTTACCAATTGAAGATTTGTATGGAATAGGGAAGCAGTCTTCTAAAAAACTTAGAGAACTTGGGGTTAAAACTATTAAAGATTTGGCTAATTTTCCTCAAGATAAGTTGCGAAGGATTTTTAAAAACCAAGCTAAGTTTATGATAGAAAAGGCTTGGGGTATTGATTTTGATGAAGTTGATAGTGTTGAAAGAGAATTAAAGGGTATTGGTAATGAGGTTACTTTAAGAGAAGATATAACTGGATTTAAGGAAGCTGAAAAATATCTTTTAGAATTGTCAGAGTTGGTAGCTAGTAGACTTAGAAAAGAAAATAAATTTGCTTTGGTTGTATCAGTAATTATAAAAACAAATAATTTTGTAAAGAAATCACATCAAAGGACATTAGTAAATCCTACTAATTCTAGTGATGTAATATTTAAATGTGCTAAGTACATATATATGGAAGCTTTTAATCAAGAGACAATAAGATTGATTGGAATTAGATTAAATCAGTTTGTTGTTAAAGAAAATAGTTTTTATCAGGCATCTTTGTTTGATAAAGATGATCATGGTTATGAGGAAGAAAAACTTGATAGTGTGTTGGATGCTTTAAAGGATAAATATGGTAATGATGTTATAAATAAGGCTAGTTTTGCAATTTCTAGAAATGTGAAGCCTAAAGAGTAAGTTTAATATAAAAGAAATCCACCTAACTTAGCAGAATTAGGTGGATCATAAGTATTTATGGCTATATTCAACATGTAAATATTAAGTGTCCCTTTTAATTTTATGAAGTTTCTTTTGTGTATATACATGGTAACATTAAAACGACTTTTTTGACAAGTCGTTTTCTATTCTTCTCGAAAGTGTTCGAGTTTTAATCAATCTGGTGGGGTGTTAGGGATTCGAACCCTAGACCCACTGATTAAGAGTCAGTTGCTCTACCAACTGAGCTAACACCCCATAAATTTGATTACTTATTAAGTATATCATAAAAATTAAATTATGGAAGTACTTTAAGAAATTTTTTCTTATTTTTTCATATTTTTTATTAGAATTAATGAAAAGATATAATTATTTTATAATAGAAATTTGTTTGATTTTTAATATTAAATTAAAAGAAGGTTATTCGACATTTTTTGATTTTATAATTTGAGATAATTTTTTTGGTGATAAGGAATGAAAGAATTATATGTTTTTAATTTAAAAAAGGAGTTTTCTAGATTATATCAAGATAAGCCAAGTGAATTATTTTATATTTTTAATAGAATTTATTATATGAAAGAGATTGATAAAAATTATGGATATAATTTGTTTGAACAGATAAGTAATTTTTATGATAAAGATTTAGTTAATCGTTTTTTGGCTTTTAAATATAAAGATAAAATGATTTATTCGTATGCTAATGATGAACATGTAATTAATGATTTGTATTTGAATGAGGTTAGTATATTAAGAGTTAAAAGTTCTACTATTAGGATAGAAACTAATGTTGAGATGCCAACGTTTTTAAAAGATCTTAAGAGTTTTCATGGGAATTTGTTTGTGTGTAATTTTAAAGAACAGGAATATTTTTTCTTAAAAAATGCCAAGGTTAGAGTAAATAGTTAATAAATATCTTGTTAAATTCATATATTTTTAATACAATATTATTGGAGGTTGATATTTATGTGGCATGATATATTTATGGTAGTTGTTGGACTTTTAATAGGTTTAGTAATAGGTTTCTTTGTTGCTAGATATTTTATGAAAAAATATATGCAAAAGAATCCACCAATAAATGAAAATATGATTAGGGCTTTGATGAGTGGCATGGGAAGAACTCCAACGCAGAAGCAGGTTAATCAAATGATGAAAAATATGAATAAATATATGTAAAAAAAAGAAGCTTAAAATTTATGCTTCTTTTTTTGTTTGTTTTGTTTTGGTTGTTGATTTTTTTGTAGTAGTTTCTTTTTTTGATGTTGTTTGTTTTGTAGTAGTAGTTTTTTTAACTGTGTTTGTTTTTTTAGCTGTTGATGTTTTTTTGATAACTGGCAATGATTCTTCACGTTCAAGAATGATTTTTTCTAAATCTTCGTTTTTCTTTTTTGATTTGATGACACTGGAGATTAGGTAAGAAAAACAGAAGGTATAGATTATTGTTGAAAAGATACTTAAGACAAATTCACCTGCCATTAAATCTAGTAAGTGACTTAGGCTTACTTCTCCAATATGGGCTAAGAAGATAAAGACAATGCAGTTTATAGTAACAGAGATAACACTTGATACTAAGAAATTCATACTTTTATTTTTGTCTAAGAAATAATATATTTTGATATTAATTATTTGACTTATTAAAAATGCTGTTATAAATGAGAAGATGCATCGGTAATTTACATCAAATAAGCCAGTTAGATTATCGTTACCATTGTAGGTTGGTAAGATTGCACATATACTTATAATTCCTGCTCCAACTACTAGAGCAAATATGGAAAACATTAACATGTTGAATAGTTTATCTTTTCCATATTTTTCAGTATATAGAGTAGCTAAAAAGTATGTTATTGGATAAACAAACACAGCGGCAGTTGAGATTAATGCTCCTACTTCAACTGTTCTACATGTAAGAATGTATGATGTTATGAATGAAATTATAAAACATACTATTACAAAAATATAATAAAAATTATTCTCTCTTTTCATTTTGTCCTCCTATTATAGATTATAACTTTTTTTATTTTGTAATACAAGATTAAATTTAGTTTAAATCTAGGCAGGTAGTAAAAATTATGGTATTATTTGTTTTAGGTGATGTTATGGATTTATCTCATATTAGAAACTTTTCAATTATAGCGCATATTGATCATGGTAAATCTACTATTGCAGATAGGATATTAGAGT
>CAZEAD010000036.1:7567-8331 GCA_964510115.1 uncultured Mycoplasma sp. | reverse complement strand
TAAAATATAAAACAGAAATCTTAGAAAAAGTATCCAAAATATATACTATAACTCCTATGTCACATAATAAATACAAAGTAGAAATTTCAGTTCAAGATAATAAACAATGTTATTACAGTTCAAAACGTTTTATAGCTAGCATTAAAAATAATAAAATAGAACTAGATATTGCTTATAGTAAAGATCGTTTAGTAGTAAAAAAATTAATAAATGAATATTTAAATTATCAAGAATGGAAAAGACTTGCAAGTGGTTATGGATCAATTAGTATCAGAACAAAAACAGGTAAAATTGGTGGACCTGTAACTTTTAATTTATCTGATGTACTAACAGATTTTCAAAAAGAACAAACTATTGAACACCTTGCAGCATTACCAGATAGAACATTAGAAGGAATTTTAACATCAACAATTCCAAACCAAGAACAAGAAACTGATTCAAAAACAAGAGTAAGAAAATAAAGTTTTTTAATAAATAAAAATAATGTAACATATCGCATTATTTTTTTAATTATGCTAAAATACTCTACAAGAATATTAATTAAAATCAAAATTAACATTCTTTAAAAAATAGAAAGGGTGCAATAATTTATTATTGCCAAGTTATATGAAAACAATATTTGCATTTATAATCAACTATATCATAAATAACTTAGAATCTTTATTTATAATTTTCATTGTTTATTCAGTATTAGGTTGGTTAATGGAAGTAATAATTAAGCTTATTCAATATAAAAAATTTATCAATCGTGGTTATTTAATAGG
>CAZEAD010000036.1:0-7557 GCA_964510115.1 uncultured Mycoplasma sp. | reverse complement strand
ATTTGGGGCAGTATTAATGACAATTTTACTATTTCCTTTTTTTAATAACATTTGGGTTCTATTTTTATCTTCTATAGTAATTTGTTCAATCTTGGAATACTTAACTAGTTATTATATGGAAAAACGTTTTAAAGTCAGATGGTGGGACTATTCTACAAAAAAGTTTAATTTAAATGGTAGAATATGTCTTCAAAATTCCCTAGCATTTGGAATATTTGGAACACTAATCATTCGTTACATTAATCCCTTAATTTTTAGAATAATAAACAAGATAAATCCCAATGTTTTACATATTGTCTGCTTACTATTATTAATCATAATCGTTTTGGATTATAGTATCTCATCAACTATAACTAATAAAATCAAAGCTATAGCAACCAAAGAAGTAAAAGACAACACCGAAGAAATAACTGCCTTAGTAAAAGAAGAAATTTTAAAACAAGTCTCAGATTTCAAACTTAAAATCATTGCAACTAGAGAAGCCCACTCTCTAAATATTAGAAACAGATTAAAAAACAGTTCCTATTTATATAGACGTATTGTAACATCTTATCCTAAACTAGAAATAAAACATATATCACTAAAACAAATAAAAAAGAAAATAAACAATAAAAAGGAGGATAAATAAATGACTTTAAGTTTGGATTGCCAAAAGTTAAAAGAGCAAGAACTAAAAATTTTAAAAGAAACAATAACAAAAGAAAAATTAAAGCCAAAACTTACAATCATTCAAGTCGGACATCAACCAGCTCAAGATACATATATAAAACATAAATTACTTATTGCTAAAGAAATAGGAATAGAAGCAGAATATCTAAATCATAAAGAAGAAGTTACCAATCAAGAAATAAGAAAAATAATTAATGAAAAAAATAATGATCCCACTTGCAATGGTATATTAATTCAATTACCACTTCCTAAGCACTTAGATGAAGACTTGCTTATTAATACTATTAATCCTATTAAAGATATAGATGGGCTAACAGATATAAATCTTGGAGCAATAGTTAGTAAAGAACCTAAAATAATACCCTGTACAGCCAAAGGAGTAATGCTTCTTTTAGAAAAATTAAACATTCCTTTAAAAGATAAAAAAGTAGTCATAATAGGACGTAGTAAATTGGTAGGAATCCCACTTTCCTTACTTCTTTTAAAAAAAGATGCCACTGTAACAATTTGTCATTCTAAAACAACTAATCTAAAAAAAGAGACCAAACAAGCTGATATTTTAATAACTGCTGTAGGTAATCAAAAAAACCTCATAACAAAAAATATGATAAAACCTGAAGCAATTGTAATAGACGTTGCCATATCAAAAGATGAAAATGGTAATCTATATGGAGATGTAAACTACGAAAATATAAAAAGAAAAGCAAGCTATGTAACCCCAGTACCAAAAGGAGTAGGACAACTAACAGTCTTATCACTAATGCAAAATATTATTGAAGTAACAAGAAAACAAACTAATTTACAATAATTAATTAGATTTCATAATTCTATCATCAACCTTTCACAATCACCTAGTATAGTTAAATTATAAGAAAGGAGATGATAAATCAGTTAAATTAAAGAATCAATAAAAATGACAAAATTTTGACTATATAAACTATAAAACATATTCTCTGTTAATTATTAAGACTGCAAAAGTAAAAAGCTATTAATTAGCAAATATATAAATTATTTTTAAAAAAACAATTAATTGTAGATTGTCTATTAAAAATAAAAAATTTTATAACAAAAATAAATAAAATTAATATAGATTTCCTTAAAAAAGTACTATCATTTGATAGTGCTTTTTCTAATTATAAGAAATATTTAACAATTATCTTATCTTTCATCAACCTATCATAAATCAATCACATTAGATTGTTAAACTTAAAATAAGAAAGGAGAGGATAATATAAAAATTAGAATAACAGGAACTAATTCATTTAAAGGAGAAAAATTTAAAAAAATTCTCAAAAAAGTTATTAAAAATCAAGACTATGACATTGAACTAGAAGAAATAAATAATCAATATGGTCTAAAACTAATACCAGGATTAATAATAGATAATAAAGTCATAAGTCAAGGGAAAATATTAAATGAAAGACAAATTGAAACAATTTTAAATAGATATGCTTAAACTTTTTAAGTTTGTGAAAAGATGGTGAAAACCATTTTTTTAGTTGACATTAATTTTTAATTTTCATAAAATGTATAGTGTGCCATATAAAAAGTAGATAAAAATAATGATATTTACACATATTTATAAACTTGATTTCATAAAAAAATAAAAGAAAAAACTTTATAAATATGAATAAGTATCACTATAAAACAAGCACATATATTTTAAAATAAAATAATATCTTGAACAATACAAGAACTAACATACAAGGAGGAAAAATGAAAGAAATTTTAAAAGTTTTAAAAAAATATTTTATAGCTATATTAATGGTAATAGTTCTTTTAATAGCCCAAGCTATTTGTGACTTAAAACTACCAGAGTTCACTTCCAATATTGTTAACGTTGGTATCCAACAGAATGGTTTTGAATCCCCAATATATGAAGTAGCAAGAAAATCCACTATTGAAGATATGTTATTATTCACAGATGATAATACTAAAAAAGAAATTGAGAATGTCTATACATATATAAGTAAAGATACTTTAAATGATCAAGAATACGAAAAATACTTAAAAAAATATCCTTTACTTAAAGAAGAAGGATTATATGTCTTAAAAGATTTAGACAAAGACCAACAAGAAAAGATAGAAAATATGATTACTAAGCCATCAGTTTTAGTATCATATCTAAAATCATCTAATGAAGTAGATTTTGATGCTGTTAAAACTCAACTTTCTTATTTAAATGCTTCAGAAAAAGAGGCAACAATATCTAAAATGCTAGAAAAAATAAATGGTTATGAAGATTCAATGTTAAAGCAAATGGCTATAAGCCTTAGCATTGCTGAATATAAGACAGTAGGAGTAAATATAGAACAATCCCAAAATAATTATATTCTTTTCACAGGATTAAAAATGCTTGGACTTGCCATTGCAATCATGACTATTACAGTCTTAACCATTTTCCTTTCCAGCAAAATAGCATCAGGATTCTCAAAAGATTTAAGAAAGAAAATATTTAATAAAGTAATGTCTTTCTCTAATAAAGAATTTGAAGATTTTCAAACATCATCATTAATTACAAGATCCACAAATGATGTTCAACAAATTCAAAACTTCATTATAATGTCATTACGTATGATTTTTTATGCCCCTATTGTAGGAGTTGGAGCATATCTAAAAGTAAGTGGCAGCTCTATGAGTTGGATAATTGGTCTAGATGTAGCTATAATATTACTTATAGTAACAGTACTATTCTCTATAGTTATGCCTAAATTCCAAATTATTCAAACTATGCTCGATAAACTAAATTTAGTAACACGCGAAATACTAACAGGATTACCAGTAATTCGTGCTTTTGGAACTGAAAAACATGAAGAAAAAAGATTTGATAAAGCCAACAAAGATGTCACTAAAATATCTTTATTCGTAAACAGAGTTATGACAATCATGATGCCTCTTATGATGTTTATTATGAATGGAACAAGCATTCTCATTATTTGGGTCGGAGCAGGTAAGGTAGACAATGGTTCAATCCAAGTAGGTACTTTAATTGTCCTTATAACCTATACAATTCAAATAATAATGTCGTTCATAATGATATCATTACTATCTGTAATGATACCAAGATCAGTTATTTCTATCAAAAGAATTGCGGCAGTATTAAATAAAAATATTGCCATAAAAGATAAAAAAGAAACTAAGAATTTTGATAATACTAAAAAAGGTATAGTAGAATTTAAAAACGTTTCATTTAAATATCCTGATGCTAGTGAAAACGTTATTAATAATGTCACATTTACAGCTAAAAAAGGTACAACAACAGCTTTTATAGGTTCAACAGGATCTGGTAAATCAACTCTAATTAATCTCATACCACGTTTTTATGACGTTACTGAAGGTGAGATTATAATAGATGGTGTAAATATTAAAGATGCTAAAGTAAAAGAACTACGTGAAAAAATAGGATATGTTCCCCAAAAAGGAATGTTATTTCAAGGAACAATTGAATCTAACATAAAATTTGGAAATGACAATTTAAGTGATAAAGAACTAGAAAAAGTAGCGGAAATATCTCAGTCTTTAGAATTTATAAACGAAAAGAAAAATAAATATCAAACAGAAATATCTCAAGGAGGAACCAATGTATCTGGAGGACAAAGACAACGATTGTCAATTGCTCGTGCCATTGCAACCTCTCCTGAAATATATATTTTTGATGATAGCTTCTCAGCCTTAGATTTTCAAACAGATTATAAACTACGTAAAGCATTATATGAATATACTAAAGATGCCACAATCTTTATTGTTGCACAAAGAATAAGTACTATTTTAAATGCTGATCAAATAGTAGTCTTAGATAAAGGTAATGTCGTAGGCATTGGAACTCATAAACAACTACTTAAAAACTGTGATATTTATAAAGAAATAGCATCATCACAATTAAAGGAGGATGAGTTAAATGCCTAAGAGAACAAACACAACACCAAACCAAGCAAAAGATTTCAAAGGAACCTCAAAAAGATTACTAAAAAGTCTTAGCAAACATAAAATAGCCTTTGTAATAATATTTGTTTTTGCTATAGCAAGTACAATATTTTCAATTATAGGCCCTAAAATTTTAGGAAATGCTACAACCGAAATATATAATGGAATAATAAGTAAAATATCTGGAGGAAGTGGAATAAACTTTTCAGTTATTGGAAGAATTCTCTTAACGCTCTTAATATTATATATATGTAGTTTATTATTCTCCTTCATTCAAGGAATAATAATGACTAATATCTCTCAAAAATATGCTTATGATTTAAGAAAAAAAGTTTCAGAAAAAATGAACAAAGTTCCAATTTCTTATTATGATAAAAAAAACAATGGGGAAGTTTTATCAATTATTACTAATGATATTGATATAATAGGACAAAACCTAAATCAAAGCGCTACACAAATGATTACTTCTGTTGTAACTCTAATAGGAATAATTATAATGATGTTATCAATCAATATAACTATAACCATTATAGTTGTTTTGATGCTCCCAATAGTAAGTTTTGTTGCTTCAAAAGTAGTAAAATACAGTCAAAAACATTTTATTAATCAACAAAATTATCTGGCTAAAGTTAATGGTGATGTTGAAGAGTACTATGGTGGACACATGGTAATAAAGGCCTTCAATGCTGAAGAAAAAGTACAAGCTCAGTTTGAAAAAGATAATGACATTTTAGCAGAAGCAGGATGGAAAAGTCAGTTTTTATCAGGACTAATGCATCCAATAATGGTTTTCATTGGTAATATTAATTACGTAATCGTTGCCATAATCGGAGGGTACTTCGCAATCAAAGGTAGAATAACAATTGGAAATATTCAATCATTTATTTCTTATTCTAAGAACTTTACTAACCCAATAGCTCAATTAGCACAAATTTCCTCAATGCTTCAACAAACCATTGCAGCCTCAGAAAGAGTCTTTGAATTTCTAGATGAACCTGAAGAAACAGATGCTAAAGAAAGCAAAATATCACTTGATAAAGTAACAGGAGCTGTAACTTTTAAAAACGTTAATTTTGGTTATAAACCAAATCAACCAATAATTAATGACTTTAGTTGCCAAGTTAAACCAGGACAAAAAATAGCAATTGTTGGTCCAACAGGAGCAGGAAAAACAACAATTGTTAAACTACTAATGCGCTTCTATCACTTAAACAGTGGACAAATTCTTATCGATGGAGTTGATATAGAAGAAATAAAAAAAGCAGACTTATCAAAAATATTTGGTATGGTTTTACAAGATGCCTGGTTATTCCATGGAACCATACTAGATAATGTTAGATATGGCAAGTTAGAATCAACATTAGAGGAAACAAAACAAGCTTGCAAATTATCAAGAGTAGATCACTTCATTGAAACCTTACCAGATGGATATAACATGGAAATAAATGAAGAGAGTAGTAACATCTCTTTAGGACAAAAACAGCTTCTTACAATTGCCAGAGTAATACTAGAAGATCCAAAAATTCTAATATTAGATGAAGCAACTTCTTCAGTAGATACCAGAACAGAAATCTTAATACAAGAAGCTATGGACCATTTAATGGAAGGACGAACAAGCTTTATCATAGCCCATCGTCTATCAACTATTAAAAACGCTGATTTAATATTAGTGTTAGATAATGGTGATGTCGTAGAACAAGGAACACATGAAGACTTATTAAAGAAAAATGGCTTGTATTCTAAACTATATAATTCCCAATTTGAAAAAGTGACTGAATAGTCACTTTTAAAATGTCATAAAAACTAAAAATTAAATATTCTACTTTTGATTTTTTCAAAAACACGATTAGGGTCTTCAACAATTTTTTCATATAACTCAGGATATTTTCTTAATTCTGCAATTACCCTCATTTCATCTTTTGTCATTGAAAAATGATATTTCTCATCATCACTAGCTACAGCATAATAATCTTTACCAATTAAATAATTCATATCAGCATCTAATACTTTTGATAAATTATAAAGATTTTCAGAAGTTGGTTTTTTTCTTCCTTTTTCCCAGTTACAGATACTCGTGGTAGTAACACCAAGCAATTCACCAAGTTCCTTTTGAGTCAAATTCATTTTCTTCCTTAACTCTCTAATTCTCTTAAAAGAAAACATCATAACACCTCTTTAGGGCCCATTATAAATAATAGATACAATTATTATGCCGAAATTAACCAAAAGTTATACTAGTAAAATTTATATTTAAATGATTAAAAAACCTAATATTTAATCAATATATAAATAGGTGATACAATGAAAGAATTATACTTAGGAGCAGGTTCATTTTATGGAGCCCAAAAATACTTTTCTTTAATAAGAGGAATTGCAGAAACAGAAGTTGGATATATCAATAAAACAGAAGTAGTCCATCTAAAATACAATCCTAAAAATATTTTATTAAATGATATTTTAAATCTTTATTATGAAATAATAGAGCCAACTAAAGAAAAAGAAAACCAATATAAAAATGTTATTTATTATAAAGACCCCAAAGATAAAACTCTTATTTTAAACTCTTTAAAAACCCTTCAAGAAAAATACCAAAAACCTCTTTTTATTGAAGTAGCAATCTTAAAAGTTTTTGAAAAAGCCCCAGAAAAAGATCAACAATATTTACAAAAGAACCCTTTTGGTTATTGCAACATTACACGTGATAAACTTAGAAAAGCTAAAAACTATAAAAAGATAGAAAAGAATCTAACATTTATAAGCGAATATGTGACCAAATGCTGTGGAACAGAACCACCATTTATTAATCCCTATTGGAATCAATTTACTAAAGGAATATATGTCGATATAGAAACCGGAAAACCACTTTTTTCTTCTAATGAAAAATACCAAAGTGGCTATGGTTGGCCTAGTTTTTATAATGCTCTTGATGATAATGAAATATATACAAATATGGATTATTCTTAT
>CAZEAD010000035.1:0-8402 GCA_964510115.1 uncultured Mycoplasma sp. | reverse complement strand
ATAATTTTTTACTTTTCTATTTATCTCATTACTTAAAAGTTCTTTTTTTATCTCGTTATAATAATTCATATTAATCCTTTCTATGGTGGATAAGTCCTAATCTTATATCCATTTTTATTTAATTTAATCTCAATACTTCCATCGATATCTGTTCTATAAATTTTACTATTTTTTAATACATCTAAAACACTCTTTTTTGGATGCCCATATTTATTATTTTTACCAACACTTATAAATGAATATTTTGGTTTAATACTATTAATAAATTCTTCACTTGAAGATGTATTTGAACCATGATGTCCTACCTTAAAAAAATCTATATCTATATCAGTTAAATTATATTTATTCAGTATATCTTTTTCTCTTTTTACCCCAGTATCTCCCATAAAAAGAAATTTAAAATTATTATAATTAAAATACATTACAGAACTATTATCATTTTCATTATCATATATTCCAGTATTTAAAAATTGTAACTTATAATTATTTATATTTAATTCATTTATACATGAATAATACTTTATATTTTTTCTTTCCAAAACACCAATTAACTCTTTTTCTAATTCATTATATTCACCACAATTAAATATTACATTTAGAACTTTAAAATTATTAACTAAGCTAACTGAATCTCCCATATGATCATAATCACCATGTGAAATAAAAACTCTATTTATTTTAGAAATACCCTTAGATTTTAAATAGTTTATCAAACTGTAGCTATAATAATGTTCATATTTTCCAATGTTATTTGAAATCTTACCACCAGTATCAATAAGATTAACTTCACCATCAACATACAATATCAACATATCACCCTGATCAACATCTACAACCATCAAATAATCACTATTATCCTTAATGATAAGCTTCAATACTACAAATAAAACAACCAACAAACTAAAAATAACTTTTTTGTATTTAAATAAAATACCAAATAAAATAATGATAATTACAAAATATAAAAATATTAAGAAATAACTTGGTTTTCCAAAAATAACATTAAAAGACAAATTATCCCTACAAAAAAAGATAATTTTATTAAAGAAAACCATAATATTGTAAAAATAACTATCTAAAAAAGGAAAAATAAAAACCAAAATAGAAAATGGAAAAATTAGACAAGTAACCATAATTGAAAAAAACATATTTAAAAAAATAGAACTAAAATTAACTTGATAAAAATTAAAAATTGTTATAGGAAACGACACTACAAAAGAAATCAAAGAAACATAAAATAATCTTTTAAAATAAGAACATTTAAAAATATTCTTCCAAGTAATAAGAAAAAAAGTAATAACAAAAGAGTATAAAAAACCTAAATCAAAAATAATAAAAGGCCTAAACCAAATAAATAAACTCACAACAAGTAATAATATATATTTTTTATCAACATTTAAATCCAATTTTTTATAAATTAAACAAAGAAAATAAAAAAACAAAGCCCGCAAAAACGAAATAGAAAAATCAATTATAAAAGCATAAAATAACAAACATAAAAAAGACAAAAACATTCCATATTTAAACTTTTTAAACATTTTCTTTAAAATAACCAAAAAAAATCCTAAATGCAATCCTGAAACAGAAAATAAATGTAAAACTGAACAATCTTGATATGCTAAAATAATCTCATCATCAACATAACTATCATCATGAAACAATAAATAGTTTAAATAAGGATAACTCTTCGAAGCCTTAAAACTACGTCTCAAAAACCAAGATTTAACTTTATAAATGTTTTGCTTATTTTTATTCAAAATATTTATTTTAGAAATATTGATAACATGAAAAATATTATTTCTCTTTAAATACTCTTCATAATTAAAATTATTTGGCAATATATTTTTAGCGAATTTAATATCTTTACCACTTATAACTACCTTATCTCCTAAAGAAACATCAGAGCAAAAATCACAGTACCCAATTATTTTTTCAGAATTAAAATCTTCAAAAACAAGTTTATATTTTTCATTATAAAAATTAATATTTTTTACCTTAACAACCACATTTGAAATATAATCATAACTAGAAGATACACCACTAAAAATTTTAAAAGAAGCAAAAACTAAACTACTAATAAACAACAAAATATAAAAAACTTTACAACTTAAAATATTCTTTAATACTTTCATAAATAGTATCACCAATTCCAGAAATTTCTTTTAATTCCTCAATTGATTTAAAACTACCATTCTTATTACGATATTCAATTATAAGCTTTGCTTTCGATTCCCCAATTTTAGGAATCATCAAAAGTTCTTCCAAAGTAGCATTATTTAAAGAAATAGGAAAACTAACTGCTTCACCTTCCCCTATACAAGCATCATTTTTAACACCCGCACTGTTAACACAACCAGTATACAAATCCTCTTCTATCTTTTTTGTCTTATCAAAATCCTTAACCTCACTTTTACTATATATAACAATTACCATTTCATCTTTAACCTTTAAACTAAGATTATTAACCCTTGTATCAGCATTATTAGTAAGACCTCCAGCAAGTTTAATAACATCAATAACCCTTTTATCCTCTGCAATAACATAAGTACCTGGTTTTTTCACTTCACCTTTAACATCAACATAAACATTATTAACAATCTCATCCTCATTTTTAGGTTCTTCTTTTTTTTCTGAAACTTTTTCTTTATTTTCTGATATAACCTCATCACTTTTTAATTTAATAGAATCATCACTAGAAGCAAAAGCAAACTCATAATTACCAAATAAACAAAAAAATAACACAACAAGTAAAAAAATAAGCCCTAAAAACCTCATATATTTTTTAAAAAACAAAAATATTTTTTTCATAAAAAAATAACCTCCTATAGAGATTATTACCAATAACAAAAATTTAAACCTAATTTCTGTACATCTTTTGCTCATAACTCACCCTTTGAACCATCATTAAAGCAAACAATAATGAAATACAAAAACTACCACCATAACTCATAAAAGGAAGCGGAACCCCAGTAAGAGGAATAAGTCCCAAAACACCACCTAAATTAACAAATATATGTAAAAAAATATAAATAGCAACGCCATAACAAATCATTCTATGTGAAGTCTTTCTACTTTTATTCCCTACTAACAAAATCATTGCAATCAAAATGAAATATAACAATAAAAGTACACAAGCCCCAACAAAACCTAATTCCTCAACAACAATTGGAAATATAAAATCAGTGTAAGCTTCAGGTAAATACAAATACTTTTGAGTACTATTACCAAATCCTTTACCTACAAGACCACCACCATTTATAGCAATATAACCATTACAAAGTTGTAAACCATTACCCAAGTAATCCTGACATGGATGAAAATAATTAAAACGATCAAGCTTCTCCTGAGGGATAATCTTATTTTGAAACACAACAACTAAAAAAACACCCAAAGCTAAAATAACAAAACCAATTAAAAAAGTTCTAACCCTAATTTTCTTTGCAGTCGGAGAAATAAAAAACATAATAATAATCAATAACAAATAAATAAGAGCGGTTCCATAATCACCTTGTAAAACAATGAAAAAACCAATAATCCCTAAAATTACCATAGGCAAAAGCATCTTAACAACATTCTTATTATCCTTCTCATGCCTTTCATAATACAAAGCCAAAAAAGGAATCGCTACTACTTTAACAAACTCCGAAGGTTGAATACCATATCCCTTATATCCAAGCCAACCAGTCGTACCATTTACAACAGCTCCATAAAAAACTAAACCTAAAATAATTGCACCTAATACAAATATCGCAACCCAAGACCAAAATCCATACCTCTTAACTGGAAATAAAATTAAAAAACAACTGGCAAAAAAGCCAACTAAAAAAAACAATAATTGTCGCAAAAAATATTTCGAAGGAGACGCATCATAAAGCATAAAAGATGTTACATTCGAAGCAGAATAAATCATAATAATCCCAAATAAAAACAAAAAAACACTTAAAATTAAAAGCTTCTTATTAATATTTTTAAAAATCTTACTCATGAACATCTATCCTTTATAGTAATAATAACATAAATAAAAATATTTGAAAACTTTTTAACAAAAACTAGTTTTTTATAATGTCAAAAACAGTACATCACTAATAAACTATATTAGATAAAA
This sequence comes from uncultured Mycoplasma sp., assembly GCA_964510115.1. Classification (GTDB taxonomy): domain Bacteria; phylum Bacillota_I; class Bacilli_A; order RF39; family UBA660; genus UMGS1572. The sequence goes on along the minus strand of CAZEAD010000035.1, from coordinate 4,297 downwards.
AAAGGAGGATGTATTATGTACTACTATGGAAATTCATATGGATATGGTAATGCAGGCTGCGGCTGTGGTGCTCCAGTTGGAGGATACTGCGGTGGAGGATATGGAAGCGGCTATGCTATCATATTAGTATTATTTATCTTGCTTATCATTATTCTTGGTGCAAGAAACTGGAATTAATGTGAGTATAGGGAATAGTAAACAAAACTATTTCCTTTTTTTTATTTATATGATATAATACTACTGATTTTTATGAGGTGAAGTGTTATGTTAAAAAATAAAGATATTTTAGATGAAAAAGATAAAAGACTACGTTTAATATCCAAAGAAGTAACTTTTCCTCTTTCAAAAGAAGATAAAAAAACTATCCGAGATATGATTGAATATCTAACAAATAGTCAAATTGAAGAACTTTCCAAAAAATATGATTTAAGACCAGGAATGGGGCTATCTGCAATACAATTAGGCATAGATAAAAGATATTTCGTTGTTGTCCATGAACAAGAAGTAAAAGAAACATTTAAAAACTATATAATTATCAATCCCAAAATAATTAGTACTTCCGAAGAAAAAATATATGTTGAAGAAGGCGAAGGATGTCTAAGTGTTAATCGCGAATGCCCAGGAATTGTACCAAGATACGCCAGAGTAACAATTGAAGGTTACGACATAGATGGAAATAAAATAAGAATAAGAGGTCGCGAAGAACTAGCCATTGCTTTCCAGCATGAATTAGATCATCTAAATGGCATTTTATTCTATGATCATATTGATCAAAAAAATCCATTTAAAAATGCCAATAAATATCGCCCAATTTAAAAACAAACAAAAAACTATAGTCTCAAAAACTATAGTTTTTTTTTATTACTTCTTATCAGTTGAACCAAATCCTCCAGTTCGAATACCTTCAGCTTTATCATCATCAACAATTAAATACTTCTGGAAAATTACCTGTCCTATAACATCTCCTTTTTTAACTTCCAAATCATGATCTGAAAAATTAAAATATTGAAAAAAGAAATGTCCATCATTGTCCTCATTTCCATAATAATCAGAATCAATAATACCTATACTATTACTCATAACAAACCCTTTTTTAGGACCACTGCTACGATTAACTAACATATAATACTCATCATCTAAACAATAAGCCTTTAGTCCAGTAGGAATCAATGTAGGTTTAATACCAGGTTTATACATAGGAATTACAACATCACTTGCAGCCTCAATATCATATCCAGCAGAATGCTTAGTCTTCCTAACAGGCAAATTTATTCCTTTATCCTCATATCCTTTAACAACTTCAAAACCTCTTAATTTCATAATAACTACTCCATATATATAACTATTTTATTCAAAGCCAAAGACTTTTTAACATCAATAATCCTTTGATTAGAAGAACCACGAAATCTAATTTTAGAATCTTTTTTTTCTAGCATAAATTTTCCATCTACTAAAACATCAATAACCTGTAAAGCTTCATTAGTAATAGAATCATTTCTAGATAACAACTCTTCAAAAGTATAACCGGAATAACACCAAATATTAAAATTAGGCTTCAACTCTTTAATTTTTTTAATAAACTCCACAACTGTTGCAATATTTTCCATACAAAGAGGCTCACCACCACTTATAGTTACACCCTTTAAAATAGAATTATTAACAATCTTGTTAATAACTTCTTCCTGATTAAAATCCTCTCCATAATTAAAATCCCAAGTTACACTGTTATGACATCCAGGGCAATGATGGGGACAGCCGCTTACAAATAAGACTGCCCTCCATCCCTCACCATTAGAGATGCTTTCATCATAAAATCCAGCAATCTTCATTATGCACCTTTTATAGGATTATCTTTATCAATATGTGTAACACGATCTCTTAACTCAGCTAGTTTTCCACTATTCCAACGAGAAGTAGTACCAACTAAATAACCAGTTATTCGTTGAATAGTATCAATATCTGTTCCACCACAATCAGGACACTTCTCTAAATCAGAATCAGCATTTTCAAAACCACAGTCCATACATCTACTTCTTGTATGATTAATTGAACCATAACCCATATTATATTTATCCATTAAATCAACAACAGCTTCAATACACTCAGGATTATGAGTAGCATCACCATCTAATTCGATATAGAAAATATGTCCAGCATTTGTAAGTTCATGATATGGTCCTTCAATTTTTGCTTTATGTTCTGCACTACATTTATACCAAACAGGAACATGATTACTATTAGTGTAATAATCACGATCAGTTACACCATGAATAATTCCAAATTCCTTACGATCCATCTTTGTAAATCTTCCAGACAATCCCTCAGCAGGAGTAGCAAGAAGTGAATAATTAAGATCATAACGTTCAGCATATTTATCACAATCTTCACGCATTTGCTTAATAATTTCAATTCCTAATTTTTGAGAATTTTCATCTTCACCATGATGATGACCTGTTAAAGCAATCAATGCCTCAGCAAGTCCGATAAAACCAACACTAAGAGTACCATGTTTCAATACTGGTTCAACCGAATCATCTGGTTTTAATTTATCACTATCAAGCCACATACCACTCATCAAAAGAGGAAATTGTTTAGCAACAGCTGTACATTGGAATTTATATCGATCATACAACTGTCTAGCAGCTATAGCAGTATATTTTTCAACCTTTTCTAAATATATTTTCTTAACTAATTTCTTATAAGCAGGAGTCATATACTCATCACTACCAATACCAAGTTCAAAACTAAGACCTAATTCTTCTTGAGCTTCATGAGCTGCTTCAATTGCAAGCTTTACTAAATTTACAGTTGTAAAAGAAAGGTTTCCACGACCAATAGTTGACATTTCACCATGACGATTAGCGTAAACTCTTGTACGACAACCCATTGTCGCAATTTCATAATAATATCTATTAGGATCAGATTCATTCCATTTAGGGTTATAATTAAAAGTCGCATCCAAATTTAAGAAATTAGGGAAAAATCTTTTAGCAGATACTTCACATGCTAACTTATATAAATCATAATTACGATCATCAGGCAAATAATTAACACCACGTTTTTTCTTCCAAATTTGAATAGGGAAAATAGGAGTTTCACCATTACCAACACCACGTTTTGTTGACAATAACATTTCCCTAATTATACATCTTCCTTCAGCAGAAGTATCAGTTCCATAATTAATAGATGAAAACACAACCTGATTTCCTCCACGTGAATGAATAGTATTCATATTATGAATAAATGCTTCCATAGATTGATGAACACGATCAACAGTAGCATTAATAGCAGCTTGAATATCACGTTCATCATCAACTAAATTACCAAGATCTTTCTTTATATAATCTGAAACCTGATAGTCATATAAATGAGATAAATCCTTACCTAACAAAACTTCAATTTTTTTAATTTCTTCAACAAAAGTTTTCTTAACATAAGGAGCTAAAAAATAATCATAAGCTGGAATTGATTGTCCACCATGCATTTCATTTTGAATAGTTTCAAGAGAAATACAACCAATAATACTAGCAGTTTCAATTCTCTTAGCAGGTCTAGATGCCCCATGACCAGCACGAAAACCATTAGTTAAAATCTTATTCAATGGATGTTGTAAACAAGTTAAACTCTTAGTAGGATAATAATCCTTATCATGAATATGAATATATCCATTACGAATAGCCTCATTTGCTTCACTAGAAAGTAAGAAATCATCAACAAATGGTTTTGTTGTCTCACTAGCAAACTTCATCATCATTCCTGCTGGAGTATCAGCATTCATATTAGCATTTTCACGAGTTATATCATTAGCTTTAGCACCAATAATATCCAAAAATACTTCTTTAGTTTTAGATTTTCTAGCTACATCACGATTATAACGATATGTAATATAAGCTTGTGCAACTTCTTTTCTTGATGAAGACATAAGTTTCTTCTCAACCAAATCCTGAATTTCATAAACTGTTGCTTGATTTTTATCCTCTAAACTCTTTTGAATAGACTGTTCTATCTTATTAGCTAAATCAACATCAACCCCACCTAAAGTAGTTTCCATGGCCTTAGTAATAGCCTTAACTATCATCTCTCCATTATAATCAACTAATCTACCATCTCTTTTAATTACTTGCATATTTACTCCTCCTTATTACTGCCAGTTTTTAAAGATACATAGAAAACATTTTCATAAATAAACTTTATTAAAAAGTCTATATCAATATTATCTATATTTATATTTATAACACAATTACCCTTTATAATATCTTGAATAATACTTAACATCCTCACATCATCAATACTATTA
>CAZEAD010000034.1:0-8448 GCA_964510115.1 uncultured Mycoplasma sp. | reverse complement strand
CTCATTTATTATAATGTGATTTAAATCAATGTTGTTATGAATTAATACTTCTCGTTTTTTTGATTCTTTTTTAATTGTTTCATACCAGTCTTCTAAAGCATTATCAAGGAAAGCTAGAAGGGAATATATTTTTGAAATATTTCTTATTAGTAAATAATTACTTGGAGAAGGGTATTCTTCTTTATTTATTTGGTGGTCTAATTCTTGATAATAAATCTTTAATGCTTCTAATTCGGTTTTAATTTTTTCATATTGTTCTTTTATTTGATCATCATTTATCTTTTGATAGGTTGTTGTTTTTAAATGAAGGAGACTTAGTATGTTTACTAAGTCTTTTATTTTTTCTTCTGGTGGTAATTTATAGTCTTCTTGGTATTCCCAGATTTCATATTGATCATCATCATAATCATAGCGATTAGGAAAATAATTGAAATTTCTTGTTTTTAAATATTTTAATGTCGAAGAGGGGAGGGGTTGTTTCTTTTTTAATACTAGTTTTTGTTCTTTAGTATCTAATATTATAGCATTGTTTTTTTTATAGTAAGCTTTGGGATGAAGATTATATTTTTTTAATATTGTTTTGTCTATCATTTTAAATTCGGAATTATTAATTTGGTATTTGGCATGATTGATTCAAGATTATTATAATCTTGTAAGTCATCATAGCTTACTTTATATTTTTTCATTATTGATTCGATGGTATCTTCTTCACGCATTAGATAAACACTGTAAGTTAGATATGTTTCTTCGGTTGTTATATCTAAAATATTATTTGTTTTGGTTGTTATATTTATTTTTCCGTTGTCCTCGACATTTTCTAGAGTTACTTTTTTGTTAGTTGGTATTTGGTCTGTCATATCTAATTGTTCAATATTATTAAACATGTTTATGTTTTGCCTTGTTTGTTCTTGCTCTTCTTTGATGGTGTCTGATGATGGTTCTCCGGGAATTATTTCTTTAATTGGAATTGATTCTTCTTTGGGTTCTTCTCTTAAATCTTCACTTATTTCATGGTCTATTTTTGGTTCTTCAATAATTATCTCTTTTTTTTGAAGATTGTCTACCACGACTTGTATTTCGATTTTTAAAATATTATTTTGTTTTACTTCATAGTTAAAATCATCTATATCAATAGTAGCATTAAAGGCATCATATTCTTCGCTGATATTGATTTCACATGGTATTTTATAATTATAGTTCTCTTCTATTTCACTGGTTTTTAACATTTTATATGTCCCTTTTATATAGAAGTTCCCTTTTATAGTATCTTCACCATGTAATGCTAAATCATTTTCTAGAGAAATTCCTGTTATTTCTCCGATTGTGCTTTTAAAGGTTATTTCCTTTTCAAATGGTATTATTTGTTTCATTTTTCATCCTCCATTAGTAAAATATATGCTACTTGTTTGATTAAATGAAAAATTGTTGATTAATTTTGTTTGCTTTTTTGGATATTAAAAGCATGCTGTTTTGATGTAGCATACTTATTAATTTTTAGGGTTTAAATTTAGTTCTTCTCTTATTTCATCATAATTTTTTACAAATTTGAATTCAATATTCTTTCTGATGTTGTCTTCTAAACTTAAAACTTCATTTTTATTATCATAGGGAATAAATATTTTTTTCATTCCCGCTCTTTTAGCTCCAATTATTTTTTCTTTTAGGCCTCCGACAGGGAGAATGTCTCCTCTTAGAGTTAATTCTCCTGTCATGCTGATGTTAGATGGGATTTTTTTGTTAGTAAAAGCACTGATTAGAGCTGTAGTAATAGCTATTCCTGCACTTGGGCCATCTTTTTTAATTGCTCCTTCTGGGACATGGATATGAATATCACTGTTGTCTAAAAGATCGTAAATTATTCCTAATTTTTTATAATTACTTTTAATATAGCTTAATGCTAACATGGAACTTTCTTTAAAAACTTCTCCAAGGGATCCTGTTGTGATTATTTTTCCTTTTCCCCGGTAATATCCTACTTCGATAGGAAGAATATCTCCTCCTAAGGCACTGTACCCCATGCCATTTACTGTACCAATTAAATATTCATATTTTGTTTTATGGTGATTATATTTTTCTAAACCTAAAAGTTCTTTTACTTCTTTCTCGGTTATTTGTACTTTTTCTTCTTGGTTATTTAAAAGGCTATTGGTTATTATTTTTCTTAATATTTGAGCTATTATTCTTTCTAATTCTCTTACTCCAGCTTCTCGTGTATAAGAATTTATAATTAGTGATATAGCTTTTTCTGTAAAGGTTATGTTTTTATCTATTAAGTTATAATTTTTAATAGTTTTAGGGATTATGTAATCTTTGCAGATATGGGTTTTTTCGTATTCGGTATAGCTTGCTAATTCAATTATTTCCATTCTATCATATAGTTCTAATGGTATTTTATCTGAATAGTTAGCTGTTGCAATAAACATTACTTGGGATAGGTCATATTCTTCTTCAATATAGTTATCGCAAAATTTATGGTTTTGTTCTTTATCTAATACTTCTAGAAGGGCAGAAGCTGGATCTCCTTTTAAATCTTTGGTCATTTTATCTATTTCATCTATTACAAAAACTGGGTTACTTGTTCCTGCTTTTTTTAAGCCTTTAATTATTTTACCTGGGGAAGAACCCATGTAAGTCCTGCGATGGCCAATTATTTCTGATTCATCGCTGATTCCTCCGACTGTTATTTTAGTATAGTTTCGGTTCATAGCTGTTGCAATACTTTTAGCTAAAGTTGTTTTACCAACTCCTGGTGGCCCTACAAAACAAATAATAGGACTGTTTTTTAAACCCGATGTTTGAATTAAAGCAAGGTATTCAATAATTTTTTCTTTTACTTCATTGAGCCCATAGTGAGTTTCATTTAAAACATTCATAGCTTCTGTTAAGTTTTTGTTATCTATAGTTTGTTTGTTCCATGGTAAAGATAATACTTCTTCAATATAGCTTCTGATCATTGAAAATTCTGGAGAAGTAGGGGGAGTTATTTGTAACCTTTGTAACTCTTCTCGAAGATTATTTGCTGTTTTGTCTGGCAAATCAGTCTCATTTATTCTTTTTAATAATTTTTCATTTTCTTGATCAACTGAGTTATCGATATTTAATTCTTCTTTTATGACTTTTAATTTTTCTTTTAGAAGGTATTCTTTTTGGGAATCATCAATATTTTTGCTTACTTGATCATTTATTTTTTCTTCTAACTCTTTGATTTGTTGATCTTGGTTGATGTCATTTAAAAGCATTAAAGCTCTTTCTATAGTATTGGTTTCATTTAAATATTCTATTTGTCTTGGTATACCAAGTTCTAAAATTTTAACTAAAATATCAGTTAGTTTACTAAGATCATTTATTCCCATTATTTTTGATATTATTTCATTTAATGTTGTTTCATCATCTGATAAATAGAACTCAAGTTGTTTAGTAATGCTTCTTATATATGCTGTTTGCTCTACTGTAGTTAATTTTGGAGCGATAATTTTACTTATGATTCCTGTTAAGATATCATCTTCTTGCTGATAATTTTCGATTTTAACTCTTGTTGCTCCTGTTATTGAAACTCGCATTTTGTCATTAGGCAAATCTAGTTTCATATTTATCGTACCAATTATTCCTATTTTTAATTGCTCAGGAATTGTTCTTTCTTTGGAATCAGTGTTATCACAAATTATTAAGATATTTTTATTAAAATAGGATAGAGAAAGATTCACAACTTTTTTATCTATTTTATCAACAAGCTCTAATCTTATTTCATTGTGAGGAAATAAAACCATGTCTTTAATTATCAATATTTGTAATTTAGTCATTTGCATGGTATTCCTCCTTCGTTTTTAAAATTACTATCTATTATACTTTTTTTTGTTTTTTTATTCAAGGTAAAATACTAAAAAAAGAAGATTTTTCATCTTCCTTTTTTTGGTATTTTTAAAATTTATTATCTATTTTATTTTTATCTATTTTTATTATAATTTGATAGATGTTTTCAAAATCAAATTCTTCTGTTTCTATTGCGAATCCGAACTTTTTAGTGTTTTGAATTGCTTGTCTTACATTATTGATAGCAAATCTCATATCATAAACATCCCCATAAGGATTATTCCCGACTGGATTAACAATTGTTGGAGATTCTGGTTGTATAGGTTGCTGGTTTTTTATCTTTGGTTGAGTTGGTTTTTCAAATGTTTTGAATGGTGCTAAATCTTGTTTAGTATGAGGTGGTTGATTATGGTTTTGTTCTCCTTCTATTACAACTGGATTTGGATTATCTACTCTTAATTTATTAAAGACATTTTCGTCAACTTTTGTGTCTACTGGAGTATATGAGTCATCATTTGGATTATTTTGTTGATTATTCAAAGCAAAATTATTATTTGTTACTCCTGCTATTTCGTCATCTAATTGTTTTACTGTCCATCGGTTCATTATAATTTGATTTAAAAGTTGTCTTTGTCTTTCTGGATCTTTAACTTCTAGAAGACTTCTAGCATGTCTTTCGGAAATTTTATTATTTAATAAAGCTGTTTGAACTTCTTCATCTAATTGAAGTAAACGCAATTTATTTGCTATTGTCGATTGAGATTTTCCAAGATTAATTGCTAACTCTTCTTGTGTCATATTATCTAATTTTAAGATTGTTTGATATGTTTTAGCTTCTTCAATGGCTGTTAAATCTTGTCTTTGAAGATTTTCTAGAAGCGCTACTTTTGCGGCTTCTTTATCGTCCATATCTTTTACTATTGCTGGAACTGTTTTTTGATTTGCTAGTTTTGATGCTCTATAACGACGTTCTCCGGCAATTATTTCATATTTATCTCCAACTTTTCTTACTATTATAGGTTGGATTACGCCATGTTCTTTTATTGAATCTGCCAGTTCTTGTAGTGCTGTTTCATCAAACATTTCCCTGGGTTGAAAACGATTTGGCATGATGTCTTCTATTGATATATCAAAAACTTCTTTTTCTAAGTTCATAAAAATACCCCTTTTCTTTGATTTTTATTCTTTTTATCTTTTTACAATATACCTATATTAACATTATACATTATTCAACTTTATTTTACAAGGGCGATTTTTTTATTTTAGAGAATTCTCTAGGATACTTTAAATCTGTTTTAGCAAGTTTTTGAAATTTAAGTATTGTTCTTAAACTATTTTCTTTTGGTAGATAGAATGTTTCTTGTTGTTTTAATTTTATTTGAAGTTTTTGTTGGGCATTTTGGGAATTGGCTAATTCTTCTTGTACATCTGATTTTAAAAGGATTAAATAACCTTGTTTTTTGATTAATCTTGCTGTTAATTCTAAAAGAATATTGGTTTTTGCTACTGCTCTAGAGGTGACTATATCAAACTTTTCTTCATTTTCTTTAGAATATTCTTCAATTCTTGCAGGAATTGCTTCAATATTGGATAGTTTTAATGTTGTTATTACATTGTTTAAAAAGTTTATTCTCTTTTTTAGGGAGTCCACTAATGTTATATGAATGTTAGGGTATATTATTCTTAAAACTATTCCTGGGAATCCTGCTCCTGTTCCAACATCACAAAGGCTGTGAAAATCATTAAGATTGATAATTTTTGCGATGGTTAAAGAATCATAAAAGTGTTTTAAATATACTTCTTGTTTGTCTGTTATTCTAGTAAGGTTTATATTTTCATTTTCTTTGATTAGTAATTGATAATAGTTTTCTAACTTGGTTTGTTGATCGGAAGTTAGTTTTATTCCTAGTTTTTCTAATTCATTTTTAAATTCTTCATTAGTCATTAGATACTCCTTTTTTTAGATAAACTGTTAATATAGCAATGTCTGCTGGGTTCACTCCACTTATTCGCATAGCTTGTCCTATTGAAGTTGGTTTTATGCTTTGTAATTTTTCTTTAGCTTCGGTAGCAATATTTGGGATATTAATATAATCTATTCCTTCAGGAATTAGCATTTTTTCATATTCAAGCATTTTTTTAGCTTCTTTTTCTTCTTTTTTAATATATCCTTCGTAGTTTATCATTATTTCTACTTGTTTAATTACATCGCTTTGGTATGTTTCTTCTTTTAACCATCTTTTTAGATTGTCAAATGTTATTTCTGGTCTTTTTAAAAATTCATATAAAGATAATCTGTCTTTTATTTGGGCAGTATTTAATGATTGTAAATATTTATTTGTTTCTATAGTTGGAGTAATGTATGTTGTTTGAAGTTTAGTTATTAATTTTTTAATATTTTCTTTTTTGGTTAAGAATTTTTGGTATTGCTCTTCTTTTAAAAGTCCTATTTGATGTCCATATTCTGAAAGTCTTTGATCAGCGTTATCGTTTCTTAAAAGAAGGCGATATTCCGCTCTAGAAGTTAAAAGACGATATGGTTCTTTTGTACCTTTTGTTACTAAATCATCTATTAATACTCCTATGTAGGCTTCATTTCTTTTTAAGATTAATGGTTCTTTATTTTCTAGTTTTAATGAAGCATTAATTCCTGCGATTAGTCCTTGGGCGGCAGCTTCTTCATATCCTGATGTCCCATTTATTTGGCCTGCAGTATAAAGATTTTCAATTAATTTTGTTTCTAGACTTTGTTTTAATTGTAATGGATCAATAGCATCATATTCGATAGCATAAGCGTATTTTAAAATTTTTGCGTTTTCTAAACCTTCTAGGGAATGAACCATTTCTTCTTGAATATTTTCTGGCATTGAAGTAGAAAATCCCTGAAGGTATATATCATCATAATATCTGCTTTCTGGTTCTAGAAATAATTGATGTTTTTCTTTATCTTTAAATCTTACTAATTTTGTTTCAATTGATGGGCAATATCTTGGTCCTATTCCTTCGATTAGTCCACTATACATACTTGATTTTTCAAGGTTATTATTAATTATTTCATGAGTTTTTTTGTTGGTATAGATTAGATAACAGTCTTCTTGATCTTCAATGTTATAGTATTTTTCATTAAGGAATGAAAAACAAGTGAATTTATCATCTCCTGGCTGGATTAGTGCTTTAGTAAAATCTATAGTATCTTTTTTTATTCTTGGAGGTGTTCCAGTTTTTAGTCTTTGAATTCTGAATCCTAAATCTTTTAGATGATCACTTAGGTGTAGAGAAGGGGACTCACCATGAGGTCCTGAAGAAGTTTTTTTGTCTCCAATTAAGACACAACCTTTTAAATATGTTCCAGTAGTTAAAATTACTATTTTTGATAAAATATCTGTCCCATCTTTTAATTTTATACCTTTTATTTTATTAGTCTCGACTAGTAATCCTTCAACCATGGCTTCCATTATAGTTAAGTTTTCTTCTTTTTTTAGGGTCTCTAACATATTTTTAGGGTATGTTACTTTGTCTATTTGGGCTCTTAAGGCTTGGACTGCAGGACCTTTTTTGGTATTTAATGTTTTTATTTGGAGTAATGATTTATCAGTATTTTTCCCCATTTCTCCTCCTAGAGCATCTATTTCTCTTACAACGATACCTTTAGCTGGTCCCCCAATTGAAGGATTGCAAGGAGTGTCTGCAATATTTTTAATATTTCCTGTTATTAATAAAGTTTTATGTCCTTTTCTAGAGCAGGCTAGGGCAGCTTCACAACCAGCATGACCCCCTCCGACAACAATTATTTCATATTCCATTTATTACACATCCTTTTTTTCCTGCTATAGTATAATATATTTTTAGGATTTTAACAAGGGCTTAGAAATTTTAAATTTTAAAAATATTTTTAATTATAATTTTTCCAATAAAAAAACTAATTATGTTTAGCATATAATTAGTAAAAATGCACTAATAGGTAAACTTAACTAGGTTTGTATTAATTTTTGATAGTTAATAATTATTATTTTGTTATTGATTAAAGCCAATAAAATTTACTATTTTCTAATTCTATAGTTGTCCAATTTAAAACTTTAAATTTATTTGTTGTAACTAAAACTGTTTTTCCTGAAGTATTTTGTAAGTTTGTACAAGTAATAAACATATAATCCATATTGGTTACATTTTTGGTATCAAAGCTAGTTAAATTGAGACTTGTTAAAGATCTACAATTACTAAACATATGAACCATGCCAGTAACTTTAGATGTATTAAAATTACTTAGATTTAAACTAGTTAGAGAGGTGCAACCAAGAAACATATAATTCATATTTGTTACATTTGAAGTATCAAAACTAGTTATATTGAGGCTTGTTAAAGAGTTACAAGTATTAAACATGGAAATCATATTTTTAACATTTGAGGTATCGAAGTTACTTAAATCTAGTTTAGTAATAGATTCACAACGCCAAAACATATCTTGCATATTTGTAACAAGCGATGTATCAAAAGTATTTATATTTAAGCTTGTTAAAGACCTACAATTTGAAAACATTGCCTGCATGTTTATTACTTTTGATGTATCTAATTTGTTTAGATCAATTGTTTGAAATTTCATAATGTCAGTATCATTACATCCAAACAAATAACTACTAT
>CAZEAD010000033.1:0-8673 GCA_964510115.1 uncultured Mycoplasma sp. | reverse complement strand
GGATTATTCTTATGGCATGATTAGAGAAGAAATTCGTAGTAGAAGTAGCAATAACCACCTTGGATATCGTTTTCCAGATGGTCCTGAAGAAAAAGGAGGAATACGTTATTCAATCAATAGTGCAGCCTTAAAATTTATCCCCCTTGAAGAATTAAAAGGAACAATTTACGAAAAATATTTATCAATCTTTAAATAGTGTAAAATTATTAAAATTTTGACAAACATAAGTTCTAAAAAAACATAAAAAACATATTTTAAATCCAAAACGACTTTACAATATAAATAATAATAGGTAAAATTGTGGTAGACAGTGGATATAAGTGGGGAAAAGTGGTGATCTTATGTTAATTGGTGAGTTTCATCATAATTTAGATGAAAAACAAAGAATAATTGTTCCATCTAAACTTCGTGAAGAACTAGGAAACGAAGTTATAGTAACCCGAGGATTAGATACATGCTTATTTATTTACTCCATAGAGGAATGGAACAAAATTGTTGAAAAACTAAAAACCTTACCATTTACTAAAAAAGATGCCCGAAATTTTACTAGAATATTTTTATCAGGAGCCACTGTATGCGAGTTTGATAAACAAGGTAGAATTAAATTAACCCAACCTCTTGTAAGCTATGCCGAATTGCAAAAAGAATGCATTATAATTGGAGTTAATGATCGTCTAGAGTTATGGAACCAAACTACTTGGGATGAATTTTATAATTCCAAAAAAGATGATTTATCAGATTTAGCAGACCATCTTTTTGATCAAGAATAGAAGGTGCAGTATGGATAAACATATTAGTGTTTTAAAAGAAGAAGCAATTTCTTATCTAGATATCAAAGAAGATGGAATTTATGTTGACATGACCTTAGGATATGCAGGCCATTCAGCAGAAATTTTAAAGCGAAATAAAAAGGGGTTTTTATTCGCCTTTGACAAAGATATTATAGCTTGTCAAGCAAGTAAAGAAAAATTACAAAGCATATCCTCTAATTTTAAAATATTTCACAGTGGTAATATTAATATGAAACAATGTTTAAATGAAGAAAATATTACCAAAGTAGATGGATTTTTATATGACCTAGGAGTTTCTTCTCCAGAAATAGATGAAAAACAACGAGGATTCAGTTACATGCAAGATGCTAAACTTGACATGCGAATGAATAATGACGATAAAGTATCAGCCTATGAAGTAGTAAATAACTATAAAGAAGAAGACTTAATTAGAATATTTCGTTTATATGGAGAGGAAAAACATGCCGCTAGAATTGCCAAAAATATTATTGCCTCTAGAAACGAAAAACCAATTACAACAACTTTAGAATTGGTAGACATTATCTCAAACAGTATTCCATATAAAGATAAAAGAAATTCTCATCCTGCTAAAAAAGTTTTTCAAGCAATTAGAATCGAAGTAAATAATGAATTAGAAGAATTTAAGCAGTCCCTAGAAGATGCTTTATCAATGTTAAAAGTCCATGGAAGAATAGTAGTCATTACTTTTCATTCCCTAGAAGATCGCATTTGCAAGAATATATTTAAAAAATATAGTGAGGTAGATCCATTAATAAAAGGAATTCCCAATATTGATGCTAACTTACTTCCAGATTTTGAAATCATAACAAAAAAAGCAATACTTCCGAATGAAGTTGAATTAATAAATAATAAAAGAGCAAAATCCGCTAAATTGCGTGTTATAGAAAGAGTAAAATAAGGTTGGAGATAAAAATGAAAAATAATAAAAAGAAATTAAGATTAAAAGGTAACAGTTTTCAAAAATTATTATACATAATTACTGCTTTAGTAGTAGCATCATCACCATTTATGATGATTTTTGCCAAATCTACTTTATCAAAAGTAAATTATGAAGTGGAAGAAACCAAAGAAAAAATATCAACTCAAGAAAAAGCTAATGAAAGCTTACAAATGAAAATAAATGAATTAGCATCTTTAGAAAACTTAGAATCAGTTGCTAAAGAGAAAGGATTAAGTTATACTAGTGATAGTGTTAAAATAATAAAATAATATAAGGAGTGCTATAAATGAAAAAAAAGAGTAAAAGCAAAGTGAATTTCATGAATTTATTTATAATGCTAACTCTTTTTTGTTTTGGCGCTTTTTTAATTAGAACTTTTTACTTAGCTACATCAACAGTTATAGACGATATCAATATGAAAGAGTTTGCATCAAATCGAATTACAGCTCAAGAAGTATTAAAAGCCAATCGTGGTAGTATTTATGATGTTAATGGCAATATCTTAGCACAAAATGTTTCGTCATATACATTAATAGCTTACATCGACCCCAAACGTAGCGAAGGAGAAGAACAACTTTACCATGTCGCAGATAAAGAAACAACAGCCAAAAAATTAGCTACAGTTATTAAAATGAAAGAAAAAGACATTCTAGAAATTTTAAATCAAAAAGACTTATACCAAGTAGAATTTGGTAATGCAGGGAAAGCATTAACAGAATTAGAAAAAGAAAAAATCGAAGAATTAAACCTTCCAGGAATAGATTTTATTGAAGATCAAAAAAGATATTATCCAAATGGCAATTTTGCTTCTTATACTTTAGGATATGCTAGAAAAAACGAAAAAGAAGAAATTAAAGGAGAAATGGGCATCGAAGAATTACTAGAAGAAATCCTGGCAGGAAAAGATGGTTATCGCGTATATCAAAAAGATGTAAATGGTATTAAAATACCTGGAACTAAAGAAGACAGCAAAGAATCAACTGATGGTAACGATGTTTATTTAACAATTGATTCTAACATTCAATTTTTTATTGAACAAATCATGAATGAAATAGAAAAAAAATATAAATATGAATGGATGAACGTTATTGTCGCAGATGCTAAAACAGGAAAAATACTTGGACTATCCCAAAGACCATCATTTGATCCTAATACCTTAGATATCCAAAATTGGATAGACTATACAGTAGCTTCTGCTTATGAACCAGGCTCAATAATGAAAATATATACATATATGGCAACAATGGAAGCAGGGAAGTATAAAGGTAATGAAAAATTTAAAACTGGAAAATATGTAACAGATGATGGAACAGAAATATATGACTGGAAAAAAAGTGGATTTGGAGATATAACCTATGATCAAGGATTTATAACTTCATCTAACATAGGGGTTATTAATCTTATAAATAAATATATAGATAAAAACATTTTAAAAGATTATTTTAACAGAATGGGATTTGGTAAAAAAACTGGTATAACTTTAGCTTATGAAGACAGTGGAGAAGTAAACTTCAAATATCAAACAGAAATTTATAATGCTGGATTTGGTCAAGGAATAACAACAACACCAATGCAACATATTCAAGCCTTGACTTCTATAGCCAACAATGGAGTAATGTTAAAACCATACATTATCGATAAAGTAGTAGATCAAAATGGAAAAGTTGTTTATACAGGCCAAAAAGAAGAACTAGCAACAGTAGCAAGTAAAGAAACAACAGAAAAAATCAAAGAATTAATGTATGAAGTAGTTCATTCCAACTGGTATGCTGCAACAGGAACAGGATACAAAATGAAAGGCTATGATTTAATTGGTAAAACCGGAACAGCCCAACTAGTAAATCCTAAAACTGGAGCATACTATACCAATGATTATTACACAACCAAATCATTTGTAGGAATGTGGCCTAAAAAAGATCCCCAAGTAATAATATATACATCAGTAAATAAATCAGTTGGAGGATCTTCAAAACCTTTAACAACAGTAGTAAAAAACCTTGTAGAAAACGTTAGTAAATATTTAAATATCTTCAGTGAAAAAGAAGATAAAACAATAAAAAATTATACTCTAGAAGACTACACCAATAAAAAAGTAACAGATGTTAAATCAACTTTAAAGGAAAACAAAATAACTACAATAGTATTAGGAGATGGCACCAAAATAATAGACCAATATCCTAAAAAAAATGATATTGTAGGAAAAAATGACAAAGTATTTCTTCTTACAAACAGTACAAAATATACTCTTCCAGATTTCACTGGATATAGTAAAAAACAAGCAACAGAAGTCTGTAAATTATTAAATTTAAATTGCGAATTTAAATCGTATGGGTATGTAACAAACCAAAGCCTAAAAAAAGGAACAACAATCAAAAATAACCAAAAAATAACCTTTACTCTAAAGGAATTATATTAAAAAGAATACTTATCTTACAAAATGTATTCTTTTTTTTACATAAAAAAACAATATTGTATTATATTAATATATAATTTATGTAATTCTCACTTTATGTCCTGTAAATAAGATACTAAGTTAGATATATTATTTGCGAAAGGAGAAAAGATTTATGAATCAAGAAAAAATAGGAAAATTCATTTCCAAATTAAGAAAAGAAAAAAATATGACACAAGAACAATTAGCAGAAATATTAGGGGTAAATTCTAAGTCCATAAGTAGATGGGAAAATGGAAGAAACATGCCCGATTTATCGTTATTAAAATTATTATGTGAAACACTTGATGTTTCTATTAACGAATTATTAAGTGGTGAAGAAATAAATAATGATGAGTATCAAAAAAAGCTGGAGGAAAATATTATAAATACTATTGACTATACAAGTGAAAAGATAACTAAAACAACTAAAAAATATAGATTTATCACCACCATTTTCATTGTCGTTGTATCTCTTATATTAATATTGGGAATATTATTTGGAATTGATATCAATAGAATAAAAAATAAAAAACCAGTTTTTTTCAGTACCTGGGGTTTTGAATATAGTCCTAATATTGAATTAGATGACGAGAAAATAGAAATCGCTATCAAAGATTATATAGTAAAAATTGGAGATAGTGAAACTAAACATCACGACAATGAAAAAACATTTGCTAGTATAAAAATATATTTAGTAAATGAAAAAACATCAAAAAAACTTTATCATGTATATACCTGGGTTTTAGAGGAAAAATATTATTTAGAAAACAAAAAAATAAAACAAGACAGTGGTTTTTCAATTCCATATAAGTTTGTAGTAGAATTTATTGATAATGAATATATAGTAACTGCATCCAAAACACCAAGAGATGGTAGTTATTATTCTAAAGACATGGAAGAGATTTTCCCAAATTCTGTAAGGAAAAAAATAGATGATGCTTATACTGATAGCACTATTGAAAGATTAAAATTAGATATTATAGAACAAACAAAATTATATTATCACCAATAAAATATAAAAATATAAATAAATTTAAATTTACATATTGACATAGGCGTTACCCACGGATATATCATTGTTATGAAATGATGGAATTGTAAACGAGTTTACAAAATAACACAACTAAAATTAAAATAGAAAGTAAATTAACAATACCATTAAATTTTAAGAAAGGAATAATAAATGAAAACAATAGTTATTTATTATGGATATGGTAACCATACAAGAATGATCGCGGAAAAAATAAAAAAAGAATTAAACTGTGACATTTTAGAAATTAAAACAAAAATACCATATTCTAAAAATTATGACGAAGTTGTAAGTATGACAGAAGACAATTTGCAAACCAAAGAAACCCCAGAAATAGAAGACATTACAATTGATTTAAAAGAATACGACAAAATCATTATAGGAACACCTGTTTGGTGGTATACAATTACTCCTCCAATTAGAACATTTTTAACAAAATATGATTTAAGCGGTAAAAAAGTTATTCCCTTTGCAACAAATGCTGGTTGGTTAGGTTCAACATTCGAAGAAATAAAAAGCTTATGTAAAGGAAACATAAATAACGAAATGAGCATTAAGTTTACAACAGACCATCAAGAAAATAAATTAGCCACAACAGAGCAAGAACTTACAAATTGGATAAATAAAATAAAGGAGATTAGATAAAGTGGAATATGTAAAATTAAATAATGGTGTGGAAATGCCAATCTTAGGTTTTGGAGTTTATCAAATACCTAAAGAAGAAACAAAAAGATGCGTATTAGAAGCCATTAAAGTAGGCTATAGAAGTATTGATACTGCTCAAAGTTACTTTAATGAAGCAGAAGTAGAAGAAGCTATCAAAGAATGTGGAGTTCCAAGAGACGAACTATTTATTACAACAAAAGTTTGGATTGATAATTATGGATATGAGAACTGTAAAAAATCAGTTGACGAATCATTAAAAAAATTACAAACAGATTATATTGACTTAGTATTACTTCATCAGCCTTTTAGTGATTACTATGGTGCTTATAGAGCCTTAGAAGATCTATATGCCGAAGGAAAAATTAGAGCAATCGGAGTATCAAACTTTTATCCTGATAGATTAAGTGATATTTGTCTATTTGGAAGAAAAGTAATACCAGCAGTAAATCAAGTGGAAACAAACCCTATTAATGCCCAATTCGCAGCCCAAGAAAACATGGAAAAATATGGTGTTCATATCGAAGCATGGGCTCCATTCGGAGAAGGAAGAAATGGCCTTTTTGAAAATGAAACACTTGTAAATATTGGTAAAAAATATAATAAAAGCGCTGCCCAAGTAATTTTAAGATGGCTAATAGAAAGAGGAGTAATCATTGCTTGTAAATCTACTCATATAAAAAGAATGGAACAAAACTTTAATGTCTTTGACTTTAAACTAACTAATGAAGAGATGAAAGAAATTAAAAAATTAAATCAAAATGATAGCTTATTCTTTAATCATCAAGATCCATCTATGGTAGAATGGTTTAACAACATCGTTTTTGAAAGAAGAAAAAATGAAGATTGTCGTAAAGATGAAAAGAATTGGTAAGGTGAATTATGAACAAAAAAATAGTTATAAGCATTATTGTAGTTATTGTAATTGCCATAGTAAGTTTTGGAATTTATTTCTTACTTAATAATAATGATAATTCAAAACAGCCAGAACAAAATCCCTCAAAAGATCCTGTAATGAATGATGAACAACCTACACCAAATGAACCAACACCAAATCCTGATAAAAAAATTCTTGTAGTATATTATTCTGCAACTGGTTCTACTAAAAAAGTCGCAGAACAAATTTCTAAAAATTTAAATGCAGACTTGTTTGAAATCATTCCAGAAGATATTTACACCTCAGATGATTTAGATTGGACAGATAGTAATTCTAGAGTAACAAGAGAACACGAAAATGAATCTCTAAGAAACACTAAATTAAAAAATACAAAAGTAGATAATTGGGAAAGTTATGACACAGTACTAATTGGCTATCCAATTTGGTGGGGTATTGCAGCATGGCCAGTAAATTACTTTATCAAAGATAATGATTTTAATGGTAAAACAGTTATACCATTTTGTACATCATCATCAAGTGGACTTGGGCAAAGTGGTGAACTTTTAAAAGAAGAAGCAAAAGATGGAAATTGGATGAATGGACAACGTTTTAGTTCGAGTGCTTCATCTTCTGATATTAAAGTATGGACTGATAGTTTAAAATAATATAAATGAAGAGAATGTATGAAATATAAAATCATACTTTCTTTTTTATCTACTAGGAATTCTATTTAAAAAATAATACTTGTTAAGTAAATACATAATTATTTATATTTAGTATACTATAATTAATAGTGAAGAAAAATGGTAAAAGTGGCAAAAATATTCAATGGAGGCTAAATATGAATAAAAAAGTAATTGCGAGAGATATATACTTAAATAAATTAATAAATAGAAAAGGTAATGGCTTATAAAAATAATTACTGGTATTAGACGTAGTGGCAAATCATACTTGTTGAACGAATTATTTGTAAATCATTTAAAAAAATCTGGTGTAGCTGAAAATCATATTATTAAATTAGCTTTAGATAGTGAAAAAAATATAGATGTGTATGTTACTGGAAGTAATTCCAAATTTTTATCATCTGACATTATAACTGAATTTAGAGGAAGAGGCGATCAAATTAGAGTTTTTCCACTTTCTTTTGCTGAATTTGTAAGTGCATTTGATGGAGATAAATATGAGGCCTGGAATGAATATATTACTTATGGAGGATTACCATTAATTTTATCTAAAAAAACAGATGAAGAAAAATCACAATATTTAAAAGAAGAGTTTGAAAAAACAATTCAAGAAGAAAGACCTTTTATGAATATCAATGATAATTTTAAAAAATTATAGTTGTTAAAGATAATATGAAGCATTGGATTACTGAAGAAGGAATTTTGGTAATTGGAATTCAAGAATTTTTATTAAATAAAGATAGTTTAGATTTATAAAAAATAATTGGTCAAATGACCTCTTGTTCAATATTAAATTTTGTCTAATTTGCAAATGAAAAATATTTTTACAAAAATCTAATCAAAAAATAAAAAGGCGTGTAAATATGATTTACTCGCTTTTATTATTAAGAAATGGTATAATCTTATTGATAATTATTAAAGTTATAAATATCCAAAACAGAAAGGAGATAAAAATGAAAGAAAAAATAATCAAAGTTGAAGGAATGGTTTGTACTGGTTGTGAAAATAGAATCCAAAATGCTTTAAAAACAATCAAAGGAATAGAAAATGTCATTGCCGATCATATAAATGGAACAGTTGTTATTACTACAAACAATGAAATATCAGAAAATGTTATTAAGGAGAAAATTGAAGATATTGGATTTAAAGTGAAGGAATGATAAAATGAAAAAAATAAATTTATTAATTGATGGAATGACTTGTAGTGCTTGTTCCACTGGACTTGAAAGATACT
>CAZEAD010000032.1:0-8794 GCA_964510115.1 uncultured Mycoplasma sp. | reverse complement strand
CATTAAAAGCACTTGAAGGAGATGCTGAATATGTTGCAAAAATAAAAGAATTAATGAACGCTGTTGATGAATGGATTCCAACTCCAGTTCGTGATACAGATAAACCATTCTTAATGAGTATTGAAGACGTATTCACAATCACAGGTCGTGGAACTGTTGTTACAGGACGTGTTGAACGTGGACAATTAAAATTAAATGATGAAGTTGAAATCGTAGGAATTAAACCTACTAAGAAAACAGTAGTAACTGGTATTGAAATGTTCAAGAAAACTCTTGACTATGCTGAAGCAGGAGACAATGCTGGAGTTTTACTTCGTGGAATTTCACGTGAAGAAGTAGAACGTGGACAAGTATTAGCAAAACCTGGATCAGTTACTCCACATCATAAATTTACTGCTGAAGTATATGTATTGTCTAAAGAAGAAGGTGGAAGACATACTCCATTCTTTGCAAACTATAGACCACAATTCTACTTCAGAACTACAGATATTACTGGTGTAATCGAATTACCACAAGGTGTTGAAATGGTTATGCCTGGTGATAACGTAAAAATGACTGTTGAATTAATTCACCCAATCGCAATTGAAAAAGGAACAAACTTCTCAATTCGTGAAGGTGGAAGAACAGTTGGTGCTGGTGTAGTTTCAGAAATTATTGAATAATTAAAAAACTAAAACAATCTACAAATGTAGGTTGTTTTTTTGTTTCATGTATTGCTTTTTATAGAAAATATCCAAATAATTGCTTTACACTATAACAAAAAAATAGTATACTAAAACTGATAAGGTAGGGATAATATGGATAAGAAAAAAATAGTAATAACAACAGTATGTATAGGATTATTTATAGTAGCATTCGCATTTATATTTAAAAGCACATTTACATCAGTAGCGACAAACATTGAAGATGAAATAAAAATAGAAATAAAAAAAGTATACGAAAAAGATGGAATGACACATATGAGCTTGAACTTTACTAACATAACAGATAAAGCCATAAAAACAGATGATTTTTATATAATAATAGAAGATCAAGCAAACAAAACAAGTTATAAAAGACAAATCTATTCACTAGAAACATTAGAACCAAAAAAGACACAAGAATTAAATATACAAATCACTGAAAAATTATCAAAAAATCTAAAAATAAGTTATCAAATAGGTGAAGAATAATGAAGAAAAAAGTAATAATAGGGATATCAGCATTAATCGTTGTACTAGCATTTGTAATCGGTATGGTCGTAGTTTTCAAAGCCGAAGAAAAAGAAACAATATTAAAAAGCATTGAAGCAGTATATAAACCAAGCAATGTAATCAAATTAAATAGCAAAAAAGGATATAAAGACAAAGACGGATTTGAAAAAAATAAAATTAAAATCAAAGTAAAAGATATAGCAACAGAAGCATTTAAAATAAAAGTAAAATTACTAGAGTTAAATACAGGATCTTATTTAACAAGAGATGACATAAAAATAGGATACAAATTCAGTTATGAAAAAGAAGCAACAATAAAAAAACTAAGTGAAATAAGTACTGATTTAGCATTTATCGAAGGATATAGAGTATTCCCAGGAGAAGAATACGAGATAGAATTAGCAGTATGGTTAACAGAAGATGTAACAGAAGAAAAATTAAATGAAAAATATGATATGAAAGTGGTAATTGAAAGAGTGTTTGAATAAAAGGAAGTGATACCATGAAAAAAGAGAAAATTAAACTATCAATTATAATGGGTTTTATAGGGATAGTTATATTATCAATCGGGGTATCATATTCAATTTATCAATCAGGAATGAAAGATAAAAATATTCAAATAATGACAACAGGAAAAGCTAAAGTAGAAATAAGTAATGAAGTTGTTCCAACATTTGCAGAATTAATACCTTTAACAGATGAGGAAGGGTTAAACGAAACTGATAATAGTTATAGTTTTACGATTTCTAATGTTGGAGATACAAAGATAAATTATAAACTTTATTTAATCGATAATCAGATAGATGGTGCAGAAATGCTAAGTGATGAGTACATTAAGACTTCTGTTGTGATAAATGGCAAAAATATGGGTATAAAAAGATTAAGTGAAGTAAATGAGGCAATTAATAATAGTGAAAATACCGGTAGACTTTTAAACGATAAAGACTTAACAATTTCAAAGGAATCTGAGGACAATTTTAGTGATGACTATGTAATTAAAATATGGTTAGATAATGAGCGTATTGAAAATATGAGTGATGCCGAAAGATTAGAACTTGATGATAAGGTGGTATCTTTAAAACTAAAAGTAGTGGCTACTCAAGTATTTGATATAAATGCAGAATATGTACCACCTGAAATAGGAATAAGTATAGATAACGTAACCACAAATTCATTTAGAATAACAGCAGGAACAGACCCTAGTAGCGATAGTGAAAAGATAGAAAGTTATGAGTTCAGTTGTGATGGAGAAACACCAGTAGTATCACCTAATAATACATATACATGTAATAATGTTAAAACTGGATTACATAAATTTGTTCAAGCCAGAGCAAAAGATATAAAGAAATCATATATATATTCAAATAAAGGAGAAGTATCAATACCAAAACTAGGAGAAATAACGATGGCATCAAGTAATGCAGGCTGGGCAACAAGTAAGACAATAACAATAACATATCCTGAAAACATTAATAATTTCACATATCAATATAAAGTAAATAATGGTGGATGGCAAACAGTAAGTGGTGAAGCAGTAGATGTATCACTTACAAGTAATGGATCAGTAATAGCACGAGTAAGTGATGGAACAAATACTGTAATGAAAGAGCATATAGAAGATAAGATAGATACTGAAAAACCAGTATGTACTTGGAGTGGACCATATACAACAGCAACTGGAACAACAGCATTAACATATTTAAAAGCAGGAGGAGTAGGATATTATCAGCTAAATTGTAGTGATGCTTCAGCATTAACAATAAATGAAAGCGAAATAGGCTTATCAAATACAAATGCTAGCATAGTTAAATATAGTCAAAGTGGAAATAGATTTGTATATAAAGTAACAGCAGGATCTAGCAGTGGAGTAGTGAAAGCCAAAGTTATGGAAGGATTTGCAACAGATCAAGTGGGATTAAGAAATGTTGAAAGCACAAGTACTAATGGAATAACAATAGATACAGTAGCACCAACCTGTGGAATAGTAACAGGAGGGTCAACAACATGGACTAATAGTAATAGAAAAATATCAGTTGTATGTAATGATACAGGAGGAAGTAATTGCACTCAGCCTAGTTATGAAAATACATATTCTAGTAATGCTACAACTGCTAACATAACAATAAGAGATAATGCAGGAAATACTGCAAATTGTCCTGTTAATGTTTATATAGATAAGCAAGGACCAACAATAAGCAACGGTACTATTTCTTATACCCCAACTCAAAACAGTTTAAGTTTAAGTTGGACAAAAGCAACAGACAATTCAACTGCACAAGCAAATATAAATTACTATGTATGTAAATCAACTACAAATAACTTGAATGATAGTAACTGCAAAACAACATATTTAGTAGGATCAGGTAAAAATATAAGTAGTTATAACATAGCATCACTAAACCCAGGAACCAAATATTATGTCAAAGTAGTAGCAGAAGATAGTGCTGGCAATCTATCAGGATACACTACTGCAGAAGCAAGTACTAGCCCAAATTCTAGAGAAAAATTCGACATTGCAAATAAGACAAATTTAGTAGGAATTTTATATTCAACATGGCATGATTACATGAATCAAAAAAATGGGGCAACATATAATGCAACTACAAAAGCTTATGAAGGTACTATTTACAATGTTCCTCAAGGAAGATATGGTAGCGTCGGAGCATATCATTATTGGTCTGAACCAGCTTTAGGTTATTATAGTAACACTGACACAAACGTAATTAGAACACATATGACACAATTAGCAGATGCAGGAGTAGACTTTATAATCATTGATAATACAAATATAGTCAATGCCATGTGTTCTGATAGTGTCAATGACGATTGTCAATGGAACAATTCAAGCTTGGCATATTATAAAATGATAACACAACCAGTTAGAGTATTGTTAGATACCATATCTGCAATGCGTGATGAAGGACTAAAAACTCCATACGTTGTTAATTGGCACAATACAAATCCTGAGAATGCTGGCGGTATGATAGATGTTTTTAATACTTTATTCATTAATAATGCTGATATGGAATATTTAAAATCACTAGGTTTTGATAAAGCAAAGTGGGCAGATATTTGGGTATATTGGAATAACAAAGTATTTGAATTAACAAATACCATGGATGCTCCAAAAGATGGCAAAGGTGTTTCATATGAATGGCGTAAAATGTGGGGACTTCAAACTTCAGTGACAAGTGGAGAATGGAGTTATCTTCAGAAGGATAACAATTATAGACTTGGAACTAACTTCAGTGGCCAATTTGAACAGATGAGCGTTAGTGTAGCAGCTCAGCAAACAAGAATGACAAACACAAGTACAGCCTTAGGAAGAAGAGGAGGTTTGACATTCTATGAACAATGGAGTAAAGCTTTTGCTAAAAAGCCAAAAATAGTGACTATAACATGGTGGAATGAATGGGGAGCAGAAAGAATAGCTAATACAGAAGCAGCCTGCGGTGGAGTTACTTATTGCTTTACTGATAACTATAATCAAGAATATTCTAGAGATATTGAACCAATGAAAGGTGGACATGGAAGTACATATTTGAATTGGTTGAAAGGATATATAACAGCATATAAAAACAATCAAAGTTGCCCAACAAATTTACATACATAAAAATAAAATTAAAGTATACTATAAATAAAAAATAGTATACTTTTTCATATGCAAGGAGAAATACTATACAAGAATATATTCTTCAAGATATAAATGCAAAAGCTGTTCTTTAAAAGAATAAAGTAATAAATTTATATTTGCTTTTTATAATTTCAATTAAATTATTATACCTATTAAAATTTGACAATAATCGTCAAAAATGGTACAATATAAAGCGTCACATGAAAAAGAGGTGTAGTAATTTATGTTTTATGATGAACAAAAAACAATAGAAACATGTGAAGAAAAACCATATCGGATATTCGATTTAATCGACGAAGGTTACAAAGACCTAGTAGATAAAATTTTATTAAAGAACATCGTAGATATAAACACAAAAGATGAAAAAGGAAATGATATTTTACAATATTTATTAAAAAAAGGTTGGTACGATCTAGTAGAAAAACATATGAAGAAAAAAAACTGGAACGTTAACAACCAAAACAATAATGGAGATACATTTGCGCATACTTTGGTAACAATAAAATACTTAGAAGTAATAAATATTATAAAAATATTACTAAAAAATACAAAATTTATACCAAACATTAGAAATAAAAAGGGGGAAACAATACTTGATAAATCTATTAACAATCATTACATATATACAACAATTAAAATCCTTGAAGATGAAAGATTTGATAACATTGATTTAGTGTCAGTAAAAAACTTATATGAGCACTATATCAAAAACAATAACTATGGTTCTTATGCCAAAGTAAATAATCTTGAAATAATTGTTGATAACTTATTAGATAAGGAATTATTACCAAAAGTTACTAAAGTGTTAAAGAAAATCACTAGTAACTTAGAAAAAATAATAGAAGAAGTAAAAAATAATGATATGAATTCTTTAGAACAAATAATATATAGTTCTTTAGAAGAGATAAAATAATTAAAAGATAAATCTTGCATGATTTATCTTTTAAATTTATAATATAGCCAGGAAGTGATTATATGCAATTACCAAACTTAAAAGAAGCCAAAAAAAGAACTGATAATAAAGTAGAAATTAAAAGATATAAAGCTAATGAAAAATATCAAAATGTTGTAAAAAATAAAAAATATTTTGTTAAAACCTATGGATGCCAAATGAATGAACGTGATAGCGAAACTATTAAAGCAGTATTAGAAGAAATGGGTTACAAACCGGTAGATAAAATGGAAAAATCAGATTTAATCATTTTAAATACATGTTCCATTAGAGAAAATGCTCACAATAAAGTTTATGGTATTTTAGGCAGAATAAAACATCTTAAAGCAACTAAAAAAGACCTTATCGTTGGAATGGCTGGTTGCATGGCTCAAGAAGAAGTCGTAGCTAATGAAATAAAAAATAAATATAAATGGATTGATTTTGTTGTAGGGACTCATAAATTAGAACAATTAAATGAATTAATATATCAATCTATCTCAAAAAAAGAATTGAAAATAGAAGCTCCAAGTTGCGAAGGCGATATAATTGAAGATATGCCAGTTATTAGAGAAAATCAATATAAAGCATATGTTAACATTATGTATGGCTGTGATAAATTTTGTACTTATTGCATCGTGCCATATACACGAGGTAAACAAAGAAGTAGATTACCAGAAGACATATTAAATGAAGTAAGATCTTTAGTAAACAAAGGATATAAAGAAGTAACATTATTAGGACAAAATGTAAATGCTTATGGTAAAGATTTAGAAATAAATTATACCAGGAAAGATTTACTAGAAGACGTTGCTAAAACTAAAATAGAAAGAATTAGATTTGTAACTTCACATCCATGGGATTTTACAGATGAAATGCTTGAAACAATAGCAACATATCCAAATATAATGCCTTATATTCACCTTCCAATTCAATCTGGAAACAATCAGATTTTAAAACAAATGGGAAGAAGATATACTAAAGAAGAATATTTAAAACTATTCAATAAAATAAAAAATAAAATAAAAGACGTTTCTATTACTACAGATATAATAGTAGGATTTCCTAATGAAACTGAAGAACAATTTCAAGATACCTTAGATATTGTTAATCAATGCAAATTCGATTTAGCATACACATTTATCTATTCACCAAGAGTGGGAACCCCAGCAGCTAAAATAATAGATACAGTTTCACAAACAACAAAAGAAGAAAGACTAGCAAGATTAAATGAATTAATAAATAAATACGCTAAAGAATCAAATGACAAATATATTAATAAAGTCGTAAAAGTGTTAGTAGAAGGACCAAGTGAGAAAAATCAAAGCTTACTTATGGGTTATACTGATACAAATAAATTAGTTAATTTAAATGGACCCAAAAATATTATAGGTAAAATCGTAAACGTTAAAATAACTGATGCAAAAACTTGGAGTTTAGATGGAGAATATATTGAGTAAAATATATTCTTTTTTTTATCAACAAACTGGGTGTTTGTGCATAGATTAAATTGAGGGGTGAAAACAAGTGGCAAATTTTCGTGAAATCGTAACAAAAGCAGTCATAGGAAAAGGTAAAAAAGAGTTTACCAATCATTATACAATGATACCAGAACAAATTCCCACCACAATATTAGGTTGTTGGGTCATAAACCATAACTTTCATGGAGAGTTACAAGGGGAGAAAATATTAGTAACAGGAACTTGTGATGTAAACATCTGGTATTCTTATGATAATGATACTAAAACATTAGTATCCAAACAAACTATAAGCTATGAAGAATTACTTCAAGTAGCAAGAAAAAAAGAAGGGAAGTTAACTTCCAATGAAGAGGTAATAGTAAGAAGTTTAAAACAACCAACTTGTTCTAAAGTAGAAATAGTAAATAACCAAATTGCTTACGACATTACCAAAGAATTAGGAATAGAAATAGTTGGAGATACCAAAGTAAGAATATCAGTAGATGAAGAAGAAGACGAATGGGATATCATCACAGACGAAACAGATGAAGAAAAAATAATGCATGAAATAGAAGAAAATGTAAAAGAAGACTTTATTTCGGAAGAAAAAAAATAAAAGGAAACTTTTATTTTTTGTTTGTCAACTTTTTTTGTTGACAAACATATATCTTTTATGTATACTAATATAGAAATTGAAAGGAGATTATTATGGCTGTAAAAATTAGATTAACAAGAATGGGTTCTAAAAAAAGACCAAGTTATAGAATAGTAGCAACAGACTCTAGATCACCAAGAGATGGTAGATACTTAGAACAAATAGGATTCTATAACCCATTAACAACTCCAGCAGAAATAAAAGTTGATGAAGAAAAAGCAATAAAATGGATTAAAAATGGAGCAGTTCCAACTACAACTGCTAAAAGTTTGCTTTCAAAAACAGGAGTTATGAAAAAAATCCATGAAGAAAAGAGAACAAAATAACATGGAATTAGTAGAATTTACTAAAGAATTAATTACATCAATAGTTACAAATAAAGACATGGTGGCAGTAAAAGAGATGCCAAATGATGATGAAAACACAGTAGTAATCGAAGCGTTAGTAGATGCAAGCGATATGCCAAAGGTAATAGGACGTGGTGGAAGAAACATTAATGCTATTCGTACTTTAGTCCAAGCTTGCAGTTACAAAAAAGATAACAAACGCATCAAAATTAACATAGATAATATTTAACTATTGACAATTAAACAAAAATAAGTATAATTAAAAATGTCCATTGAGTTTGGACATACTTCGTGGGGGATTAGCTCAGTTGGCTAGAGCATCTGCCTTGCACGCAGAGGGTCAAGGGTTCGAGTCCCTCATCCTCCACCAGATTGAATGATAACTCGAACTTTTCGAGTAGTAATATAAAACGACTTGTTAAAAAGTCGTTTTTATGTTATTATGTATTTAGATGAAGGAAACTTCATAAAATAAAAAAGGATACATTTGATTGCTGGAATCAGATGTTATCCCTTATGGACGACATCTGAAATCAACGAAAGTTGAAATCAGATGCTTTTACTATTTTAGAAG
>CAZEAD010000031.1:0-8857 GCA_964510115.1 uncultured Mycoplasma sp. | reverse complement strand
ATATTGAAGGAATGTTTAGAATTATAGAATCAATTCCAAGTAAAAATGCTGAACCAATTAAACAATGGTTAGCGAAATTAGGAAGTGAAAGAATTGATGAAGTTTTTGATCCATCAATTGCAGCACAAAGATCAATAGATTTTTATAGAGCAAAAGGTTGTGATGAAAAATGGATTGCTAAGCGTATTAAAGGTATTCAGGATAGAAAACAACTGACAGATGTATGGAAAGATGGTGGAATAACTGAACAAAAAGAATATGCAATTCTAACAAATGAAATTTATAAAGAATGGTCTGGAATGACTGCTAAACAATATAAATCATTTAAAGGACTTAGAAAAGAATCTTTAAGAGATAATATGAGTGATATTGAAGTAACATTAGCTGACTTAGGTGAAATAGCAACAAGAGAAATCGCTAAAAAGCAAAATCCTAAAGGTTTAACTGAAAATATCGAGGTAGCAAGACGTGGTGGTAAAATTGCTGGTAATGCAAGAAAAGATTTAGAAAATGAAATCGGTGATAGTGTAGTTACTAGTAATAATGCACTAAACTATGAATATATGGATGAAAAAGAAATTGAAATAAAGTAGGTGATATATATGAATAAAATATTTAAATCAAAAAAAGATGTTTTCAATTTTATTTTAGGGCTTATTTTATTAGCACTTTTTGGATATATTATTTTTAAAATTGGTGTTTTATTTGTAAGTGCTATAATAAAGTTATTTGATAATTATTCAACAATAGCAGTAGCATTAATAACAGGTTTTTTAGCTTTTATAACTGTCCCTGTTGGAAAATTTTTAGAAAATAGATATTCAATAAAAAATAAAATACGAGAAGAAAGACAGGAAGTTTATATCGATTTTTTGAATTGGTTAATAAGAAATGTTTTAAATAATGAAATAACAAATAATAAAAATGTCATTAAAGAATTAAAAGAAAATCAAAACAAAATGGTAATATATGCATCCGATAATGTTTTAAAAGCATGGGCAGATTTCAGAAATTCAGTTTTAAATAGTGAGAAAAATAAAGATGGAATGAATTCAGAAGAAGCAACTAG
This sequence comes from uncultured Mycoplasma sp., assembly GCA_964510115.1. Taxonomy (GTDB): domain Bacteria; phylum Bacillota_I; class Bacilli_A; order RF39; family UBA660; genus UMGS1572. Next base: position 7,788 of record CAZEAD010000031.1, on the reverse strand, counting down.
GTTTTATTTGATAAATGAAGCTCCTAAAATTGAGAATTTAATTATGGCAATTAGAAAAGAATTGGGATATAAAAATAAGAATATAAAACAATATGATATTTTAAAACTATATATTAATGATATAAATAAATATTTATAAAAAGTTACATTTTGACTATCCCCAGGTGGAGAAGGTGCTGAAATAGTATATCCATTAAGGGACAATGGAGTATTAGCACAAAATATGCTTAATGAAATAGGAAAACAGGGACAAATAAAAAGAAAAATATATCAACGAAGACTACCAGAAAACCCATCACAAGATTATTATTATATTCAAAGATTGACACCAAATACAAAATCATATCTAATCGAATATGGATTTATTGACAACAAAAATGATGCTCAAAAACTTGAAAATAATTTATTAAATTATGTTGAAGGAGTAGTAAAAGCAGTTGCAGAGTATGCTAATGTCCCATATTCATCACCAATTGATACAAGCAATGTATATACAGTAAAAAGAGGAGATAGTTTATATTCAATAGCAAACAGATACAATACAACAGTAGCAGAGTTAAGAAGGATTAATAACTTAACAACAGACATCTTACAAATAGGCCAAGTTTTAACTATACCTACTGCCAATGTCATAAATCCTCCAGAAGGTAATACATACACAGTAAAAAGAGGAGATACCCTATACGCAATAGCATCAGCTAACCAAACGACCCCTCAAGCCATCAAAAGCCTAAACAATCTATCAAGTGATACACTTCAAATAGGGCAAGTATTACAACTACCACAAAAAGACCAAACCACACCAACAGATGAAGCAATTTATACAGTCCAAAGAGGAGACAGTTTATATAAAATAGCAGGAATGTTTAGCACAACAGTAGATGAAATAAAAAAATTAAATAATTTGACAAGCAATTTACTTCAAATAGGCCAAGCATTGAAAATACCAGACAATACAAATCAATCGGGAAATGTTTATATAGTAAAACGAGGAGACAGCTTGTATGCCATAGCACTTAAAAATAACACAACAGTAGATGAACTAAAAAGAGCCAACAATTTAACAAGCAACCTATTACAGATAGGGCAAACACTAATAATACCATAAAGTATCCATAGTACATACAACGACAATATTTTAAAAAACACCATATTATGATATAATAATCAAAATAGAAGAAGGTGTTTAAATGAAATTAAAAGATAAAGTAGCAGTTATAACAGGCGGAGCCATGGGAAATGGCTTAGGAATTACCAAAATTTTCCTAAAATATGGAGCTAAGGTAATAATACTAGATAACAGCGAAGAATTACCAAAAACAGTCGAAAGTTTAAGCAAAGAATACAGTAAAGAAAAAATAATCGGTTGTCAGGTAGATATAAGAGATGATAAAAAACTAATTAAAATTGCAAAAACAATCAGTGAACAAAACAAACATATAGACATTTTAGTTAACAATGCTGGAGTATGTAGATTATCATCATTTAAAGATACTTCAAATGAATTAAGAGATTTCCAATTTGACATTAATATAAAAGGAACATGGAATACGACCAAAGCCTTTTTACCATACATGGGTGCAGAACAGCAAAGTTCTATTATTAATTTATCATCAGTAACAGGGCCAATGGTGGCAGATAGTGGAGAAGTAGCTTATGCAACTACTAAAGCTGCATTAATTGGATTTACTAAAGCATTAGCAGCAGATCTAATAAAAGACAACATCAGAGTAAATGCGATCTTGCCAGGATACATAAAAACCCCAATGGTTGAAAACATGTCAAAAGTAACAAATCCAGATAATCCAAATCAAGTAATTGATGAAATAGAGGCAGGAATTCCAATGGGAAGAATGGGAACAATCGAAGAAGTCGGAGAGCTAGCAGCCTTTCTAGCATCAGATGAATCAAGTTATATCACTGCTCAAGGAATAGTAATTGATGGAGCATCAACCCTACCAGAAACAAATAGCATGGGAGTTTAAATAAAACAAACAAGTTCAAAACATGAATTTGTTTTTTAATGATTAAAATATAACAAAAAAATACCTCCAACATAAAATAATATAAGGAGGAAACACAATGGACTATAAAATAATAATTAACCCTAGTCATGGTGGAGACGATTATGGAATAATAACAGAAACTCAAAAAGAAAAAGATTTAACTTTAGAAATATCAAAACAAATGTATAACAACTTTAAAGAATCTGGAATCGAAACTTATCTATTAAGAGAAAAAGATGAAAACTTACCAGAAGGAGAAAGAATTAAAAAAATATCTCAAATAAATGGAGATTCAAAAAATACCATCCTTATTACTAATCATTACAATCCAGATAACCAAGATGGAATAGAAATTATTTATTCTTTAAAAGACAATGACAATATCCCCAAAAAAATAACTAAAGAACTATTAACAAATAATTGTAAAACAAAAGGATACTATCAAAAAAGATTTCCAATAAACCCAATGTTAGACTATGATTACCTATCAAGAAATACTAAAAATCTAACTCCAATAATTATAAATTTTAGTTTATCGGAAGACGATGAAAGACAATCTAGTATTAAAGAATATACCAATAATATAATAAAAGCTATATCAGATTTTATAAAAAGCCAAAAAAACAAAAACAATTATTATATTGTCAAAAAAGGAGACACATTATCAAAAATAGCTAAAGATTATAACATAAGCATAGAATATTTAAAAGATTTAAATAATATGGATAATAATGATTTAAAAGAAGGAGAAGTACTAATAGTACCAATCACAACAATCAAAGATAATGATAAATATAAAGTCAAAAAAGGAGATACACTGTGGAATATCTCAAAGAAAAATAATATAAGTGTAAATGAATTAAAAAGTGCAAATAATTTAGATAGTAATTTACTAAAAATAGGTCAAGAATTAATAATTCCCAAAGAAAGAACCTATCCAGTAGAAAAAGGAGATAGCATTTTTAACATAACAAAAAAATTTGATACAGATTTGGATATTCTTATTAAAGAAAATAACCTATCAGATCGAAATTTAACAATAGGAGAAGAAATAATTATTCCTAAAAAATAATCTGAAGGTTATTTTTTTAATGCAATTGCGAACAAACTCCCTCATAAGGAATATAAAAACAATGATTTTTATATTTCCCAGAATTTCTTTGATCAAACCAATAACTAGCACAAGCCTCTCCACTTTTCGGAGCATAAAACCAAAGAGCATTAGTAGCGGGATGAAAATATTCACCACGTAAAATTCTCTCCGCAAGTTCCAATTCTTTAGCAGTAGGATTTCCAACAAACAATGAGGAATTAACACCACTAAAACCACCTGGAGATTGATAAATAACGTCAGTAATACTTCTAGTATTTTTAAAAGTAAGACAATCAGCTAAAGCACGATTTACAACAACATTACCAACCATAAGCATTCCTAAGTTTCCTTCACCCAAAGCCTCTGCTCTCATTAGTCTAGCAAGCAATTGTTTTTCTTTAGTAGAATAATTAATAATAGCCATATAAACACCTCTCAATTAAAATATATGCTTGATGTCATATAATTTTAATGATATAATTAACTTGTACCAATTTAGGGGATTAGTTAAATGGTATAATAATGGTCTCCAAAACCACTGTTGGGAGTTCGATTCTCTCATCCCCTGCCAATTAGAATAAATCAAACTTTATGTTTGTTTAGATAAATTTTAAGGAGGAATTTGTTTATGAAAAATCCATACATTGGTCCTAATGGAAAAGATATTCATTCAAAAGAAGAATTAGATGCTATTTTAGAAAAAATAGATAAAGAAGAAAAAGATGCGATACTTGCAGCATTTTATAGTTTATCATTAGAACAAAGAAGAAAAATATTGAAACATTATAATAATGTTAAGAGTGATTTTGGTGTTCAGTTAGAAGATGAAACAATAAATCAAGGTAAATTGAGATAAATAGAGAGGATAGTAGAATTAAAAATTTGAAATCCCCATGATTATAGTGCCATTTGATTTAATTGAACCAAAGAGTTCTTTATATATAATTATAGGGGAGGCGAGCTTATGGAAAAGGCGGGTTTTGATGATGAAACACAAAGAGTTTGTAATATTATTGAACAATATATGTATGAAAGACAGTCATTAATACATTATTTACGCAAAGATATAATAAGCTATAAATTAGCTTTAGAAGGTGTGGCTTCTGCTGATGATTCAAAGGCTTTAGATGTTTTATCTGTAGTTCAGCTAATGGAAATGCATAGCCAATTAAGACGAGCATATCAAAAAAGATTAGAAGAAGAATATGGTGTAAACCCATATCGAAAAATCTGAATTATAAATGGAAAGGTAAGTAAAATTAAATAATTTGAAATCCCCATTATTACTATGCCAGATGTAAATAAAGTCCAACTTTTATTTAGACTTTTTATATAAATTTTTTTGGAGGGAGAGAAAGTGTCGCAATGAAATTTTTACTTGGAAGTAAAAATCCATCAAAAAGAAAAGCACTGGAGATAGCATTAAAAAAATTAGAATTTAGTGACTATGAGATTATCTCCTATAATGCGCCATCTAATACTAATAGCAAGCCTATTGGTTATGAAATAATAAGAGGAGCTGAAAATAGAAATTTAGCTATAAAAGAATATGCAACTAAAAATGATATTGAATACGACTATCTATGTTCAATAGAAGGTGGATTCTCATTAGATGAAAATGGAATTCCATTCGTAGTGACTTATTGCGTTACAGAAGATAAATTTGGAAAGAAATCTACTGGAAAATCATTAGGGGTAAGAATTACTAAAGTAATGTTTGATTATTTAAAAAATGGTGGTTCATTGAATAAAGTTATAGAAGAAATAATACAAAAAGATAATAATAAGCAAGCACTTGGAATTATAGGATATTTGACTAATGGATTATATGATAGAGCAAATGTTGATAGCGAAGCCATTATTTCTAGCTTAATTCCCTTTATTTATAATGAACAAAGGGAAAAATTAAATCAATATATTAAAAAAATGCAAAAATAAAAAATTTGGAAACTCGTTCAGTTTCCATGCCAGTAGAATGAATCAAACTTTACGTTTGTTTATATAAATTTTAGGAGAAAGCAAAAATGGAAAAAGATTATATTATAAAAGATCCAGCCCCTTTTAAAGCCATAGATGGTTCTTATCATGGAGATATGAAATCTGTTGAAGCAGCAAACGAACTTTATTGGAGCAATATGATGAAATCAAAAATAAATTCAAATTTAGATTTGCCTTTAACAGAAGAACAATTAAGACAAATTATTAATCATCCTAGTTATAGATCTTTGGTTAGTGTTTTACAAGATGGATTAAGCAAACAATATAATAAAGAAGAAAAAGGAATGAAAAGATAAAAATGATTGAAAAATCTTTAATAAAAGTTGTTGGCACTATGTTTTTTGAAAATGGTTGTCTGTTAATTGATAAGCCAAGAAAAAGGCCGACATTTCAAATGATAGGTGGATCTGTTGAAAAAGGTGAGACACCTTTGCAGGCCGCAATAAGAGAATGCCATGAAGAACTTGGTGAAAAAGCTATATTTGATGAAAGTAAGTTTGAACAAGTTATGGATTTTGAAGAAATAGCAACAAGTGATCAATCAACACATATTCATTTTTATGTTTTTAAGTATAATGGCAAATTAGAAGGCTTTTTAACTACTTCTGAAGAAATAGAAAAATTTATGTGGTTTGGAATAGATGATGATATAAATTTATTGTCAAATACATTAAAAAATGAAGTTGTTCCATATTGTATTAGTAATAACTTAATTAAAGAAACTAAACATATGAGTTTAAATAAAAAAAGATAATTCTAAAAATTTTGAAATCCATATTGGCATGGTAAAATATGGAATAAATATATAAACACAAGAAAATGGCTTAGAAAAAGTCATTTTTTTAAATTGAATAATTGTTCCAAAAAACTTTTATTAATGACACAATTAAAAATATAAAAATAATTAAACTATACTTTTTAACATCAGTACTACACCTATTTCAACACAAAACATGTATAAAAAGTAAATGAATTATATCTCAATTATTAAAATTTTAATATAATTATATCAGGAGGTGTATTCTTATGTGGGAACGTATAAATGTTCCATATGATATCGGTACTTATTTGATAAAAGAAGAAAATGGGCAGAGTCATCTTGATCAAATTAATAAATATATTTTTGATGCTAATGGTTTATCTGTAATTTTAATATTAGATGTAGAAACAAATCCTAGATTAAGTACAGAAATAAAAATTACTGATTTATTAAAAAATTGGAAAGAAGACAGAAATATCCATGTATCTAGTAATCATGGAACTTGTCTCAATATTGGCATGGATTTAGAAGAAATACCAAAATTGAGAAAAAGAGATAAAGACTAATAAAATTATAGTATTAAAAAAATCGCTAGAATTATAAGACTTCAACGATTTTTAATTTTAATAAAAAATTAAAAAATTGGTAAAAATTGGCAAAAAAATTATAAAACTAACTCTTATTTAAAAATAAACTAATCCAAAAGAAATTAATGATTAAAATAAAAGATAGACAATGAAATAAAAACATGCTAAAATAACCAGAAAAAAGGAGATAGTTCTTATGGAGTCACTAATAGAAAATAAAAATAACATATTACATAATTGGGAAAATAATTCAGAATTTATTGAAGAACTATCTTCAGAAGAATTATTTCAAATTATAATAACATTTATAAATGATGAAGAAATAGCAGAATTAATTAATAAAAACTTTATGAAAATAATAAATAGATGTTCAATGGACTATGATATGATTAATTATTTCACTATTTTAATATTAAAATTTTCCAAAAACAAAAAATATCAAGAAATCTGCAACATAATGATAGATACAACAGTAAGAAATGTATTTTCAAATGCAACTTTGATATTTTTGATGAAACATTTTAAAAGAATTCAAGTAGAAAAACAATATAATAAAGAAGAAATATATACAACAATGCTCAATGAACTATCAGAAATGGATACTAAAAAATCATCAATTATACTTTTTGATTTATTTATATTTCCAGACTTTAAATTAATGCTAGAAAAAAGACATAGAACAATAGCAACGTTAATAGAATGTTACCAATTATGGGGACCAGATGTAGTTAGTTCAACCATGTTTAATGGAAGCAGTATAATTGGGAAATTATTACAGGGTGAAAATGAAAAAATAGCAGCAAAATATTTAAGAGATATGTTAGAAGAAAAACAAATATCAACAAGAAACATTCAAATGATAGGAGGAGGAAGTAATAGCTTAGTATATAAAATCAAAGACTCAGTAATTAAATTTGGAGAAACAAGAAATAATCGTCGAATTTATATATATCATAGAATACTAGCATCTCAAATTAGAAAACTAGAGTTAAGCACAACAGGAGAAGAGTTATTTTATGTCGAAACTATGAGAAATGCAATTGTGGGAAATGTAACCGAAGAAGAAAGAGACGAATTAAAAAAAGATTTATATAATCATGGTCTTATCTGGGAAGACGCAAAACTTGAAAATTGTGGTTTGCTTCCAGATGGTTATGACAATAATTGCGATTTACCTGTAGACTATGTAGAAGTTGCAGGTAGAATAGAAGCACCTCATGATAGAGAAGAATTTATGAAAAGACAAAGGAAAGTAGTGGTAATAGATAACGACTTCATTAGGCTTAATCCACTAAAATTAGGAAGATAATAATAAAATTATCAAAACAAAAAATAACCAATTAT
>CAZEAD010000030.1:0-8872 GCA_964510115.1 uncultured Mycoplasma sp. | reverse complement strand
TAATTTTTAAAAACTTTTTCAAACTCTAAAGCCATACTATGTCTAATCTTCAAAGCTTTTTCATAATAAATTTTAGCATTATCACCAGACAACAAATAAGAACCAATCATAATTCTTCTTTTTACTTCTTCCCCAAAACCTTCACTTCTTGTTTTAGCATAAAACTCATCAAGCCCACAATCATCATCACAAGAATAACCATATTTAATTCCATCAAATCTAGCTAAATTAGAAGAAGCCTCTCCAAGAGCAATAATTTGATATAAAGGTACAGCATAATCAATAAAAGGAATATCAACAATATCAACAATACAACCTTTAGTTTCCAAAAAAGATTTTATTTCATAAAATTTATCCAAAATTTCTTTATCAATAACATCCCTAACATAAAACCTTGGAATCGCAATCCTCATACCAGCAATATCCTTATCAATCAAACCAAGAAAATCAGTTTCCAAACTATCCTGAGTAAGATCCCTATCATCCTTTTTAACAATAGCCTGCAACAAAACAGCATTTTCATAAACATTTCTAGTAATTGGTCCAATTTGATCTAAACTTGAAGCAAACGCAATAAGCCCAAATCTTGAAACTCTTCCATAGGTTGGTTTCAAACCAACTGTTCCACAAAAAGCCGATGGTTGTCTAATTGAACCTCCAGTATCTGATCCTAAGGTCAATGGTACAATACCTAAAGAAACAGCAGCAGCACAACCTCCACTAGAACCACCTGGAACTAATTTTTTATTCCAAGGATTTTTAACAGCTCCAAAATAACTAGTTTGATTAGAAGAACCCATAGCAAACTCATCCATATTAAGTTTACCAACAATTATCATGTTATGCTCTTTAATAAGAGAAACAACATGAGCATCATAAATAGGCACAAAATTATCTAACATATGTGAAGCTGCTGTAGTTTTTAATCCTTCAGTCATAATATTATCTTTTAAAGCAATAGGAATAGCAAATAATAAATCATCAGGAACCTCAAGATTTTCAAGTTCCTCTGCCTTCTTTATTGCCTCTTCTTTATTAAGCGTAATAAAACAATTATAATCTTTAGATTTTTCGATCTTTTCAAAGCATTCTAAAACCAAATCTATAGGTTTTATTTTTTTAAATTTTAATAAATCATGTATTTCTTTTAAAGATAAATCAAGATAATTACTCATTAAAAACACCTCTTACTGAAATATAAGAATCTTGTCTTTTTGGCGCATTTTTTAAAACTTCACTCTTAGGCAAAACTTCATTCTGACAATCTTCAAATAATAAACATTCAACCGTAGTAGGAGAAATCATTAAATCATTTGAAGTAACTTCTACATCATTAATTTTTTCTATAGAATTCATAACACTTTTCAATTTATAAGCATAACTTTCTATTTCATCATCTTTTAATTTCAATTTTGCTAAATTAGCCACATGTAAAACTTCATCTACAGTTAATTTTTCCATAATAAGCCTCCATGTTATGTATTATACCATAATAATATTTCAACATAAAGTTTTATTTACTGATGAAATCCAAACAAAATAAAAAAAGAATAGACTTATACCATCTATCCTTTATTATCCATTAGATAATTATTTATTTGTATATCCACCTAATTGAGACATACCTCTCTCAACTAAACGTTTTGTAATTTCTCCACCAACAGAACCGTTAGCACGAGCTGTAGCATCTGGACCAAGAGTAACACCTAATTCTCTAGCTATTTCATATTTCATAGAATCAATAGCTTGTTTTGCACCTGGAACTACTAACTTATTTGAGTTTTGCATTTTATTTCACCTCCTACATTCATAGATTGTGAACATAATGCGATTTTAATACATTTAATTGATTGGTAATTTATGTAAAAATATTTTAAAGTAAATTTTCATACTCAGAATCAGAATTAATATTAATAACAAAAGTATCATCCACTGCTTTTTTAATAAGTGGCAAATAATCAAATTTTTCTTCTTCAATTAAACATTTTTTTAATTTCGGATTAATAACAGGATGTTTTGGCACAAAAATTGTACAGCAATCTTCATATGGTAAAATACTAGTTTCATATGTATCAATTTTTTTTGAAATTTCAATTATTTCTAACTTATCCAAACATGCAACTGGTCTAATAATAGGCATTTTAGTAACCTCATTTACAACACTAATTGATGTCAATGTCTGACTAGCAACTTGTCCAATTGACTCACCATTTACCAAAACTAAACATTTATTATCATTAGCTATCTGTGTAGCAATTCTATACATCATTCTCCTTAAAATAGTTATAATATATGTAGGATCACAATTTTTATAAATTGCCTCTTGTAACTCAGTAATTGGGACTACAAAAAGTTTAAAATCACTTGTATAATTAAGCAATTTTTTTGCTAAAGTTATAACTTTTTCTCTTGCATTTAAACTAGTATGAGGAATGGCCTCAAAATAAATCGCATTTAAATGCATTCCTCTTTTTAAAGACAAAAAACCCGCAACAGGAGAATCAATTCCTCCAGAAAGCATCAAAAGACCTTTTCCTTGAACTCCAACTGGATAACCACCAAGACCAGGAAAATCATTAAAATAAATATAAGTATCTAGATTATTAATTTCGATATTAATATAAAGATCTGGGTTATGAACATCAACAGTAACATCTTCTATATTTTTTAAAATCATTCCACCAATAATATTATTAAATTCCATACTAGAAATTTCAAAACTTTTATCACGTCTTTTTGTAACAACTTTAAAAGTTTTAAAATAATGATCTTTTAACAATTCCAAAACTTTATTTTTAATATCTTCTATATTAGTATGCACTTTATAAGCTAAAGTATATGCATGTATTCCAAAAGTATTTTTAACAACAGATAACACTTCATTGACATAAAGATTGTCAAAATATATATACATACGTGCATACTCTTTAACAATTTTACAATTATATTTTTTTAATTTTTCATACAAATTTTGATACAAAATTTTTATAAATTCTTTTCTGTTATCCTTTTTAGTTGTCAATTCTCCATACTTAATCAACACAAGACTTTCCATTAAACTTCACCTATCTTCAAAAAAAGGTCTGGAACCCAAACCTTTATTTATTATTTTCCTTTAAGAATTCAATTGTCTTTTTAACTTCTAGTTCATACATCATCATCTCAAGACCACCATACATTTTACTGAATTCATCAACTGGCATATTATATTTTTTAGCAGCTTCTTCTAATTCTTTTGAAGCTTCTTCTTCAGTCACTTTAATATTTTCCTTTTCTCTAATTGTATCAATAATGAAACGATATAAAACATGATTATTAGCTTCTGGTTTCATTTGATTTTCTAAATCTTCAGGTGTACTCTTTGTAATTTGGAAATATAAATCAAGATTGATTCCTTGCATTTTCATTTGTTCTTCAAATCTATGCATCATTGCATGAATTTCTTCATGAACTAATTCTTCAGGAATCTCAACTTTAGTATGCTTAGCTATTTCCTTCAATAAAGAATCAACATAAGCATTCTCACATTCACTAGCTTTATTAACTTCAATATTACTACGTACTTCTTTTTCTAAACTCTCTTTAGAATCAACTCCAGGCAATCCTAAATCTTCAAATAATTCTTTATCAAGTTCTCTTTTTTGTTTTTCTTTTATTTCATTAACAGTAACTTTGAAAGTAACAGCTTGTCCTTTAAGTTCGCTAGAATGATAATCTTCTGGGAAAGTAACATTAATATCCTTTGTCTCTCCTTTAGCCATACCTACAACTTGTTCTTCAAAACCAGGTATAAAAGTATTGCTTCCAATTTCTAAAGAATAATTTTCTCCTTTTCCACCTTCAAATGCTACACCATCTTTAAATCCTTCAAAATCAATGATTGCAACATTACCCATTTCAACTTTACCATCTTTTACTACGAGCTCACTAAATCTTTCTAAAATATGTTCAATTTCATGATTAACTTCTTCATCAGTTACAGTAGCATCTGGTGCTTTAATACCAAGACCAGTATACTTTTCAATACTTACTTCTGGCATTGAAGTAATAACAAATAAAAATTCAACACCATCTTCCAAAGATATATTTTTAATGTCCACTCTTGGTTGAATAATAGGATTAACACCAGCTTCCTTTAACGCTTTATCATAAGCAGTAGGAAGCAAAATATCTATAGCATCAGCAAACATTGATTCCTTACCAGCTTTTTTAAAGTAAACATCCATTGGAACTTTACCTTTTCTAAAACCATCCATTTTAATATCTTTTTGCTTCTTAGCAAATGCTTCATTTATAGCTACATTTAATTCTTCTTTAGTACACTTAATTGTAATTTCAAATACATTTTTTTTCTTTGCCATAATTACCTCTTTCCTTTTTCACTTAAATATTATATCCATTTTATAAATATATAGCAAGTAAAAATAAATAATTCTTAAAAACCTATTTTTTTCGTTGCAAAGATTTTCTTCGTCTTTTATTTTTTCGTTTTTTAAATCTAATATAATTATAAAAAATTAAAAAACCTAAAAATATTGCTGCAACACCACCAATAAATAAAGTATTATGATCCTTAACTTGATCTAAAGCAATAGCATACTCATGGTACAATCTACTAGCTTTATCCGAATAATCTGATTCCTCATTATAATTTAAAAAGAATTCATTAATCTCATTAACTATCTTTTTATAATTCTTAACACGATTATTAGAAAAAATACTAATAACCATCCCACTTCTATTTTCATCATAATATTTCTTTAAATTCTGTACCTCAATGGGAATTTCATACAAAGAAGGAGCAATATCAGGAAGTTCATAACTAGAATTAACACTATCATAAAAAGACATCATCTCGTAAAGCTTATAATCATCATCTTTTAAAGCCATAAATTCAAGACCATAAGGCAACCCATCAATATAACCAAGCAATACACTAGCAGCAGGATATCCTAAAGTAGAAGCAACCATAATACTATTAGATTTTATGTCATCTCCTCCAACTTTCAACAATAAATTCCTATTAGTAGGATAAACAACAACATCCAAATCATTCTTTAAAAACAAATGAACTATATCATCATTAAAAGGTTTTTTAACATCTTCATAAAGCTCAATCTCTGCTATATCACGCTTACAATCTCTAGCATAAGAATAAAGACTATAAATATGTCCATTTGAAGTACTAAGTTTACGAAAATTTTTTATTTTACTTTCAGTACCTTTAATATAATTATCAAAAGAATAACACATTGTCCAACCACCAAGAGTCTTATTTTTAATTGAATTATATGAATATTTATAAAAATCTTTCAAATGAACAATTTCAGCACCATTATCTTCAAGTTTTTTCAAAACTTTCTCTGTTAAATCAACAATATTCTCATTAGAAGAATCGATTCCAATTGAACTATCTCCATACAAAAACTGGTCTACCACTCCAATTTTAATACCTTTATCAAAATCAAGTTTATCTAAATCTATTTTTTCTCCTAGCATTCCTTGATACAAAATAAAACTATCAATAGTATTCCTAGCAATAGGTCCAACAACATCACGTGTAATATCATATCCAACAACTCCATCTACTGAAGTTTTTCCATAAGTAGGCCTTAAACCAATAACTCCATTTGCTGAAGCTGGAGCTCTTAGAGAAGCATTAGTATCAGTTCCAATAGCCAAAGGAGCATAATTTAAAGCAACAGAAACAGCAGAGCCTCCACTAGAACCATAGCTTGAATACGAATGATTATAAGCATTTCTAACTGTTCCATAAGAGCTCGTAGAACTAGAAGCCATAAAAGCAAATTCACTCATATTTGATTTAGCCAAAATAATTGCTCCCTGATTTTTCAAGTTTTCAATAACTTTAGCATCCTTTTTAGGAAAAGAATCACTAAGAATTTTAGTTCCAACAGTAGTAGGCATACCCACAACATCAATATTATCTTTTACAATTATAGGAATTCCAAATAATAAAGAAGATCTACCATTTTTTCTATATATATCATCACATTTTTTAGCCTCATCAATAGCATTCTCATTAATAGTTATAATAGCGTTAAAGTCTTTATCATAAGTATTAATACGATCCAAATAAATTCTAATTAAACCTTCATAAGTTAAATAACCAGCATCAATTGCTTCTTGAATTTCTACAACATTCATTGTTGTAACATCAACAGCAGCAGAATAATATGCCAAACAAGAACTAGAAAAACAAAAAAAGCAAAATACTAAAAATAGCATTTTTTTCAAAAAGCCCCACCCTTTCACCTTAACAATTTAAAAAAGAAGTACAAAGTACTTCAATTATTTAATGATATCTTTTTCTTTCAAAACCTCGATAACCTCATCAGCACTAATATATCCACTAATTTCCCCAACTCGTTTGCCACCTTTATATAATAATGAAAGTGGAGTACCCCAATTATTTTCAGATAAATACTTATCAGTATTAGTCAAAGTATCATAATCATCTTGAGTAACAATATTTGCTATATCAATATAATAAATTCTAAAATCAGAATATTTGCTAGCAACTTTCTTAAGTTCAGGAGCATATTTTGTACAATAACCACATGTTGCACTACCAATAAACATAAATTTAGTATCTTTATTCTTAACTAAATCTTTATATTCATTTACATTAACTTCAATTATTGAATTATCAATAATCTTATTATCAATTAAATTCTTTTTAAATTTATAACTAGAAAAACTACCATCATATTTATAACGTTTTTCCTCATTCCAAGTGATTAATTGATTTTTTTTGTTATTACTAGACAATTCTTTATGTTGATTTTCAGTAAGACTACTAGATTTAAGATAATAAATAGTAATTCTTTCTTCTTTTGCAAAAGTAGTTAAAATATCTATATTGCTATCATCTCCAACATAAAGATAACCCTTTTCTAAATCTTTAACTTCACTTTTATAATCATCAAAAGTTATCTCTTCAATAAACTTCGGAGTCAAAAAATTAGAAAGTAAAATAACTCCTAAAACAACAATTACTAAAACAACAACTATAATTACACTTTCAAAATGTTTTTTCATAAACTACCCTCCAAAAAAATTATAACACAAAGGTTTTATAAATTTAAACCTTTTTCTGTTTTTTCACACAAAATTCATTTATTTTTCAAGATTTGTTTTAATTCTTTATCCATTTTTTCAGTAGCATAATTAAAAGCAATATTAGAAACATCATTTTCTTTTAAAAACTGTATAGTTAATTCACAATTTTTCTTATATATTTCTCTAAGCATCCAACCAAGTGCTTTATGATTAAGTAAAAAATCATCATCCAAAACCAATTTAAAAAACTTTAATACTATTTCATATCTTTCATTTCTTATTAAATAAAGTGTAGATACAATAGCAACTCTTCTTACAAAAGGTTTATCATTATTATAAAGATCTTTCAAAAACAAATAAATTGTTTCATCATCATATTTATTTAAATATTTACCCAAAATATTGGGAGCCGATAAATCCACTAAGTCCCAATTATTTACAAAATCTAAATTATTCATATAAACATCTATAGAAGATTCAACATCCCATAAAACAAGCATCATCAAAGCAAAAGAACGATACTCATGAATAGGACTCTTCAAAAAATACAAAATATCTTCCAAAGAAACTTGATCATAATATTTTTTAGCAATTTTACGAAGTATAGGATTCCTAATACCAAGTACAACATCATTTTCCCCATAACCACCCTTTTTCACTTGAAATAATTTCTTATTAAACTCTAAAAAAGCATCATCAATTTCAAAATTAAGTAATTCTTTTTCAATAAAATCTTTCACCACATTCACCAAATAAATTATAACTCACTAATCAAATTATAACAATTTTAAAAAAGCATTGTTATCCTGATTTTATTTAACAAATATAACAATGCTTTTTTATTTGTATAATTTTATTTAGAATTATGTATTTTAACTGGTTTTAAGAAGTCGAGCACCAATAGTAACATTGGTTTCTAAATCATCATATATTGAACTCCAATAGAATAGTCCAGAATTACTACCATGATAAGATGTATCTCCAACTAAAACAATCATATCACCTTCAGGTTCTGTTGCAGAATAATCATATATAAGAGTATCATTATTAATTTCAACAGGTATTGCTACCATCGGATTAGCGGAATCATAACCTACCTTAGTAGTATATCCCTTACCTCCAGAATTAGTATATCCTACTGGTTTATAGCATCCATCATATTTATCTGAAGTATATTGACTTTGATCATAGCAGATATAAGATCGGTTATTCCTAACATTTATTCCATCAACAAGTTGATGTATATTTCCAAATATATCTTCAATTCCTCGGTATATCACAGATGTTTTTCCACTACTATCTACACTTCCTGATTTCATTCCTAAGAAATCACATCCGCCACTAGATATAGTTTTATAACTAGAATTACCAGTATTTCCAGGTCCTAATTTTGCTTGGCTATCATAATCAGCATATTCTACTAGATATAACATTTGTAAAATAAAGTAATGCCAATCCATCATACCAAATCCTGTTCCCAAGTTTCTGGCATAGTTTCTAAAATCACCTATAGTTATATTAACAAGAGGTATAACACCACTTCTACTATGAACTCCTTCACTAGATCCTGACATTGTATATCTTCCTACTGAAAACTCTTCATTTTTTGTAGATCCTTCGAAATTAGCTTTTGATATGTATATATATTCATAACCATCTTTTTGCTCTCTTTTCCAATAGAACTCTGGGATTTTTGTTAATACTTCTCCATTACTTCCATCAAATTTAAAATTTGAATCTCCATAATAGGCTGTGATTTGTTTAGTGCTAGTATCATAATTATAAGAAA